>NZ_CP094846.1:600000-900000 GCF_022832975.1 Ornithobacterium rhinotracheale
GAAGCGGTTTTAGCTCATCAAACGAAACCGCCCCAGTAAAACCCAAAATACCATAAATCTTACTCCTATCTACAAAATTTGTCATTCTATAATCCCGTTTTGATTTATACTATATGTTCCATCATAAGTGCTAAAATCACCATCCACATCAACATAGTGATTGTTCTGCAATATATGCACATTCACCCCAGCGTCAACTCTTGCCACTTTTCCATTTTTGTTAACTACTCGCTTGTGCGGACCATTGATATAAACAAAAACATTTTCTTTCTGCGCTAACAATGACATACCACCATCACAATGATTTTCGTATGCTCTCGGTTCAAAAGATAAAGGATTACATGGCTCATTTGTTGGCGCTGGCTCCTTAGCTTTTTGTTTTTCAGTCACTTGTTTAGCCATTTCTTCCTGTGCTCGGCGTCTCTTTTCTTCCTCACACTCCACACATGGCTCTGCCGGAGAAACATCTAGTGCCTGCTCTCTCTGTACTTGCTTCACAACATCAGACTTTACAGGTATCTTGCCCTTTCTTCGCTCCGCATTCATCATATCTTCCACCTTGTGAGCAAATGCCTTTTCATTTCTTACAGCAGAACCGCCTTTGGCAAATACGCTATCAAATTTGGGCTTGTCTACTTTTGGCAAACTCACAGGTTCCTTGAATTTATTTGTATCTAATGGAAGCAATGAACCATCTCCAGTAGTTATCTTTTCCTTTATACTCGTCTTCTTCGTTAATCTAAACAACAACCAAACTAACAATAAGATGAACAAACCCTTTTTTACCCTTTTCTTATCTCGCTGTGTCATCTCCTAAAAATTTATTTAACAATTTATAAAACGCCATTCCATTTGAATTGATAAGATGATTTTTATTTTTCTTAGAAAAGTACTCCCCATAATTCAAAATCATTCTAGACTTAGCAAACTCTAAACTATTTCCTGGCATAACTCTATTTAAATTATAACCATTAAACAACGCCCCTTTCCAATGCATGAAAGCACACACCATATAATTAAAATTCATATCAAAATCCCTCGCTAAATCTGGATTAGAAATAGCATCAACACCATTAACTTTAGAAAACCTCTCATACAAAAACCTACCAGTAAGCTGACACAATCCACGACCTCTAAATGTATAACCATCTTCAAAAGATTTATTACCTAATTCTTTACCTTTTGCCCCTCCATTTCTAGATTTAGAAGAATTACCATATCTATATCCAAAATAATTTCTAGGTGTATATGTCAAATTACCAGAATAATTTGCATTCCACCATTTACGACTTGGCTCCTCATCCAAAACTTCGTTATAATGACATTCTATCATTATATTAGCAAGAATAGCCGCCATGTGATTTGTTTTCATTTTACCACTTTTTACTAATGATAAAGCCTTTTGAAATACTTTTTTTTCGATAAATAAATTTGAACCAGCATCAAAACCTTTTATTTTAAAACGCTCATCTTTATATCTTTCAAAATCTAAATTCTCTACAATATCCACCCCCACAAGTTCCAATTCTCCAAATTCAACTTTTCCCTTTGGCTTAGCCACACTTTCATATAATTTATAGGCACTCCATCCGCCTACCAGCCAGCCTAATGCTTGTAAATATGTCATTTTTTTATCTCTATTTTTTCTCATTAATGTTGGTATCTATTTTCTTTTTGCAAATCGTATTTTTCCAACAATTTCTGTTGTTCCTGAAAATACCTACCTACAAAAGTTCCTAAATTCTTGTTTTCATTCCTTAACTGCTTTACCTGCTCATTACTTAACTTTGGATAACTTCCAAAAAAGAACCATTTAGCACGCACCGCCCAATAATCTAAATAAATACGAAATTGCTCTTTAGATGTCTTTTGTCTAAAAGCCTCCGAAATTTTATCAGGTATGCCGTCTTTGGCCAAAAGCACAGTCTTTTGAAAACCCTTAAACGCCATCCATATGATTAAAGCTACCAGAGCAACCCCCAATAGCTTTAATACATTTGTTAAATCACTTAAAAACTTCATCCTTTAAAACTATCTTTAATGTGGTCCTTTAACACATCTGACAACATAATCATTCCAATGTAAACCACTGCAATTAAAACACTTGTAATTAATTTACTTGTCATCTCTCAATATTTTACCACATATGTTCCTTATCCGTAGGAACACCCGCAAGTTCTTCTTCATTCAAGTACTCTGGCTCGTTGCCCTCCACATCGTCAAACAATGTATCAATTTCCCTTTTCGCCTCATACGCATGGTGCAAGCAAATTTTTGCACATTGCACATACTTGAGTAGTGTCGGTATGCTTTTCATCAAATTTCTGATATTCTTAAACATCACTATCTTGATTTAATTTGTCCAAAATACCCCCCATTCGGTGCTTTGGTACTAATTACCATGCCAACCTTTTGTAAATACACCTTTCCTGTATTCACATTATAATTCGCCAGCTCAAGCACCTTAGCCCCCGTATTCTTATAAAACACCTCAAACATCATCATCAGAAATCTATTCCCTGTTTGAGACTCCGAGCGCACAGAACGAGAATTCTCAAACGCCTTTACCGTAATCATCCCCTTTTGTTTAGAATAATTCCAAGCCGTCACATAAATACCCCCTTTCTTTGTCGTTCCAGCTTTAGCCCCCGAATGCTTTTTTTGTGGTCGCTGATTATTATAACCGCGGTTATAACCTCGGTTAAAATTAGGGTTGGGATTTCCACCCCAACCATTACTATATCCATTATTATACGCCATTTCTATACTTTTTTAGTTAATAATTACCAGCCTCTTCTTTTTCCTTTGATTTTAATCCAGCCCATGTACACGGATAAAATCACCGCTCCTAAGGCTAAAACCAAAATGGTTCCTATACTAGTTCCTGCACCATTTCCGCTCAATGGTTTCAACAAAAAACTATCAATTTTTGTTATTACTTGTTTCATCTTTTTTACTTTTTTAAATTATTTTTCTTCTTTACTTTTTCTTTGTTAATAAATAAATCCCCAATCCTGCCAATAAATACATCATCGTATTATCTTGCTTAGGTTCTCTATACCCAGGCAATGTAGGGTCATACTCATTTGCAGGTGTCAAAGCCGTATCTATCGCCTCGGGCGTATTCATATCTGCATAAATAGGTACATTTATATCATACTTTGTCAACCATCCAGTACTTCTCGGTTCCCAAGACAAAGCTAAATCAAACGGAGTACCCGCAGGTATAAATTTTTCATCCACTTTTTTAAAGGTAGTACTATATCTAGCAATCATTTTATTGTATGCCTCCATCAACATCTGCTCCGTCAGTTCATGCCCTTTAGCGGTACAATGTTTTCCCACTCCTCGCTGAGTAGCGGCATATTTATACATATATTCAAGTACTTTATTATAACGCTCCACGGTTGCACTTTGGTTAAACCCCGTATATTGCAAAATAAATTCAATATCTGCAGGAACTAATTTTCGAGCCCTAGAAGGTGGATAACCGGCATTCCAACATCTTAAATTAAAGCCATTTGCCATAATATCATCAAAACCACTAGTGATATTACTTAATAATCCTTCACCTAGTTTACTACTTGCCTCAGCACCCTTTGCCTCTAAAACAGTACCTCCTACTTTTAAAAGTGCTGGTATTGCTGCTACCATATCAATATCTTTTTATTTAACATCCAACAAATAGAAGGTGTAATCATCTCCCGCATTCTTATACACAGAGAGCGTATACAACCCCGTTAAATCCAATCCAGCTGTTTTACTTTGCTCCTCAAGTCTTGCATTTTTCATATAATCCAACTGCAAACCACTGTATCTAAATTTGCCCTGTGCATTGATTACCTGCAATTCATTGGGCGTTTTCTCTGCTACAAAATAATCGTATGCCAAAACATCCACATCTTTCACACTAATGTTTTGGTCTAGTTTCACCTGTTGAACAAAAATAGGTTCTGCAACCCCTACACTTTGGTAAGTCTCTGTTTCCACATTCTGCGCCTGTCCTCCCGAAATATGAAGCTCAATGTAAGTGTTTTCATCTAATGGGAGGGAACCAGCTTTAGAAAACGGAATCACCGCCACTTTATTACCGTCTACCTCCGTTTGCAATTTAATGAAATGCACCCCCAACAATTCTGTAAACAGCTTAACGCTCATTTTCGGTACCAAAACCTTTTTCGTAAATGTCTCATCTACTAAAAAAGACTCAATTTGAACCTGCCCAAAATCAGTACTAGAATTCCCTTTTAAAATTAAACCCGAAGCACTTTCCTTTACCTCCAGCACCTCAGTCGCTTTGCTTAATGTTACTTTCATTTTTATATCTTATTTTAAATTTCTAATACAAAGCTATTTTATAACAAAAAGCACTTTTTAAAATCTATCGATTTTTGACACTTTTAAGCGATTTTTACCGATTTTTGACACTAATCATCAAAATATTTTTTAATGAGATTTAAGGTTAAATATTTCTTTTTATAGTAGCTTAAAATGTCCTTTCTTATCATACGAGCAGTCGAATAGCTTACTCCTAAATAAGCAGCCAACTCCTTGACACTAATTATTCGCAAGTTGTCTGTATTTTTTTTCATAAATGGATTGTATTACTTCATCTAAACTCATGTTTACATCGGTACTCAGTAAATTTTTTATAGCCCTCTGGTAAATTTTTAAATGCTCGTTTAATCGCTTGTATCCCTTGCGGATCATCTGATATACTTTCCCCTTATACAACTCAACATATTGTATTGCCGTAGGCACATACTCCAGTTTTTCACGCAAATGGTTTAACTCCTCTAAATAACTGCTAACTTCAAAATTTAAATAGTTAAGTTTTTTCACTTTGTTTGACGCTCCCCACACCGCACCAATTATTGGGCGTTTATTCTCCTCTTGCTTTAATAGATATTTGACCACATAGGCAACTATATTTCGTTTACTCTTTGGCGTTTCAATTTTAGTACTTGGGGGATTTGTCCATCCTATTTTTTTGTTGCGCTGATAGGCTAGTATGCAGTCTTTTTCCGTCTTGTAGTTTTTAGCATACTTTTCTAGATATTGTTTAGCCGTTAAACGGTTCATATTCTCACAATATCTATCTACATAACCATATTTATTTATATACTGGTTCCATATCCGCTGAATATCCTCACGAGGGATTTGCGTATCAATCAACACATGAAAATGCAAATTTCCATTCTTTTGGGTTTCAGCTTTCCAAAGATAATTTTTCAAGCCATAGACCTTTTTTAAATGGTCAAGGTATTTAGCCAGTATTTTACGCAACACTCTATCATGGTGCTTTTGGGCACTGGGCAAGGTCAAGGTTACAAAAGATAAATATTTGTCTTTATTTGATTTAGTTGCGTCAGCGAATAAGATTGCATACTTTTTTATATTTCTTACTTGAGTATCCGAGAGCGTTCCTAAATCCTTTAAAACATGCCCTTTCTGATTATAAATATCTACTTGCTTTTGTGTGTATAGCTCCTCGTACTTTTCAGCATATTTTGTTATTGAACCAAACTCTGAAATATCATCTAGTGCGTTTAACTCATCTAATTCTGTTTTTTCCTTGTTTAGATTTTGACGCAAGGTAGGAGTATAGCCTACTTCGTAATTTCGTAAGTCCATCACATAACTATAATGCAATAGACTAGTGGGTCTAACCTGTACCTTTTCACACAAATAATAATTATTAACCTCTTGATATTGTCGCATTTACAGGGATTTTTGCCGTTAGATTTTACCGATACTTGAGACGAGCCCACTCAAAAGCCTATCGGCTTTCTTTTTTTAAATCAATAAAATCGGTTTCTTCTCTCTTTACAACCACACGATGATATAACATATGGTTATTATCAAAAGATATCCACGAACGACCAGAAAACAACACTTCAACATTATTTTCTTGTTTTAATACCTGTACTACAATACCATACTCATATATGTATTGTCTTGGTTCTAAATACTTTGCTGGAATAGGCACAAACTTCTGTACTACCAAAAAGGGTCTGATTTCTTCTCTTTGCATACGCTTTTGTATTTAAATTATTTAAGCGTTGCATTTGTGTTTTGAATGTAGATTTTAAAAAGAAAAGAAGAAATTTACATTTAGGAATGATACAAATCATTAACTTTGTACCTATGAAAAATAAAATATTTTTACTCCTAAGTCTTTTATTATGGCTAAACTGGTCGTGCAACCCTTCTACACAAAAAGAAGAAACCACGACAGCATCTACCACATCTACCGATGATTATTTTCATAACGACCAAGTTTTAATTTCTGCGCATCGTGGCGGTAGCGGATTGAAAAATTATCCCGAAAACTGCTTAGAAACCATGCAATATTTAAACAATCAGGGCGTAAATCTTTTTGAAATAGATATTACAGAATCGTCTGACCATCAATTGCTTTTGATGCACGACGACCACTTTGAGCGCACCACCACAGGAACGGGCTCACTCGAGGGGAAAACAGCAGCAGAATTGCGCCAAGTGAATTTGGTAGACGATTTTGGCAATGCAACAACTTATAAAATGCCATTTTTAAAAGATGTGCTCGCTTGGGGCAAAAAGGAGCACGCTTATTTTATGATTGATTTCAAAAAAGGCGTTTCATACCAAAAAGTAATCAAGGAAATTCGTGATGCCGATATGCAAGACCAAGTGGCGCTGATTTCTTACAGCGTGGCACAAGCCGAAAAATTACACAAATTGGCTCCAGAAATGATGATTTCGGTTTCTGCACGAAACCAGCAGGAGCTTGATTGGATTTTGGCGACCAACATTCCGCATGATAAAATGGTGGCGTTTACTGGTACCAAACTTTCATCGCCACAATTATATAAAAATCTTGAAAAATTAGGAATTCCTGTGAATTTGGGAACTCTAGGAAACTTAGATAAAAGAGCCGAAGCCAGAGGCGATGATTTATACAAAAAATGGCGCAAAGAAGGGGTGAATATCTTCTCCACCGATCGTCCGCTTGAGGTATATCGTGTCTTTCACTAAGCCGAAAAAACATGAAAAATATAGATTTAAAAGATACAAGCGTTTCGGCGATTATCAAGGATTATTTGAGTCAAAAAGATTCGCTGAAATTTGCATATCATCGTTTTCCAAGTTTTGAAAACTATGTAGCCCAAGCCGAGGAAAAAGCGCAAAACTATAAACATCGTGAAGTGCTTTGTACCGAGCTCCAAAAGCAACACGAAGGGCTAAATTTAAGCCCAAAACAAAAAGAAAATTTAGCCCTTTTAGCCCAAGAAAATACACTTACGGTAACTACGGGGCACCAGCTAAACATAGCCACGGGGCCGCTATACTTTTTATATAAAATCATGCATGTGGTTAAGCTGAGCGATGAGCTTAATCAAAGACAACAAAAATGGAATTTTGTGCCCATTTATTGGATGGCGACCGAAGACCACGATTGGGACGAAATCGACCATTTTAATCTTTTTAACCAAAAATTCACTTGTCACAAGGAGCAAGTGGGCGGAGCCGTTGGGCGATTGGATACCTCGGGAATGGATGCGGTGATTTCAGCGTTGAAAGAAAAATTACCCAAAAATCGATTTTCTGAAGAAGTAATCGCGATGTTGGAAAAAGCCTATGCCTCAGGGCGTACTCTGGCAGAGGCAACACGCGTGCTCGTGCAGGAACTTTTGGGCGAATATGGGATTTTGATTTTGGACGCCGATTCGCACGAATTAAAAAAATTAATGATTCCATATTTTGAGCAAGAATTGCTTGAAAATCCGAGCCAATCGCTGGTGCAGGCTACCAACGAAAAGTTAAGCGAGTATAAAAATCAAGCCTATGCACGAGAAATCAATCTGTTTTATTTAAGTGAAAACAAAAGAGAACGCATTGAGCGTGAGGGAGAAGAATTTGTTTTGGTGGATTCGCAACAGAAATTTAGTAAAGATGAATTTTTACAGATTCTGCACAAAACGCCAGAAAAATTCAGTCCGAATGTGATTTTGCGCCCAATGTATCAAGAAGTGATTTTGCCAAATGTTGCCTACATCGGAGGTGGTGGAGAAATCGCGTATTGGCTACAATTAAAAGAGGTTTTTGCACACTATGGCGTGATTTTCCCGATTTTGGTCGTGCGAAATTCGGCATTGGTTTTGCCTGAAAATTTAGCCAGAAAAGCGGAGAATTTAGGATTAAACGAGCATAATATGTTTGAGCCGATGCACGAGTTTACAAGGCATTTGGTGGAAGAAAATTCAGATTTGATTGAGGAATTAGAAGCTTTAAAAAATGTGCTAAAATCCAATTTTGAAAAAGCCCATGCTTTGGCTCAAAAAACGGATGTGAGCTTTGCGCAAATGATTCAAGCACAGGAGACTAAACAGATTAAAGGCTACGAAAAAATGCACAAGCGTTTGCTCAAAGCCGAGAAGATTAAAATGAATGATAAAGTGCAACGCATCGAGCAATTGTACGATTTTATGTTCCCCAATGGGGCTTGGCAAGAGCGCCGCATCAACTTCATTCAATTTTATGTGGAGCAGGGGCAGGAGTTTATCCAAGAAATTTATAAACAATTGCTTCCATTGGAAAATAAATTTATAATATTAAACATCAAAGGCATACAACAAAAATAAAAATTGTATTTTTGCCCAAAAGTTATAGAAACTATGAAGAAATTCTTTGTCAGCCTGTCGTTAGCATTTATGTCTTTGGCTTTTGCCCAAGAAATGAAACACAGCGTGCAACCCAAAGAAACCATTTATGGGATTAGCAAAAAATATGGCATCTCTCAAAAACAATTGAAAGAGGCAAACCCTTTTTTGAATAGCAGAGCTTTGCAAGTAGGAGATGAATTGGTGATTCCTTCTAAAAATGCGAAACATACACCGAAACCAAGCAATAATCAAAATCAAGTGCAACAAGCACCAGAGCCAATGGATGTACAAGATTCTGAGGATGCAAACTTTTATTATCGTGTGATTAAGCCTAAGGAGAGCGTGTATCGTTTGGCTAAAAAATACAAAGTTTCGCAAGAAACAATCAACAGCCTAAACCCATTTATCAAAGAAAGAGGCTTGCAAGTGGGAGATGTGGTGAGAATTCCTAAAAAAGACGCTCCAAGTTCTGCTAGCGCTCAGCCTACTGCCGATGGTATGTATCATGTGAAAGCAGGGGATACTGTGTATAGCATTGCCAAAGCCAATGGCGTGAGCGAGGCTGATATCTACGCAGCCAATAAGCAGGTGCAAGTGGAGGGGTTGAAGGCAGGAAGCTATATAAAAATTCCAAATACAAGCGGAGGTAGTAGTGTAACGGTAGATAAAAATTGGTTCAAATATAAAGTAGGAAAAGAGGAAACTATATTCTCAATTCTCACCAAATACGATATTACACTAGATGAGCTGTTAAAGCATAATCCTGAGCTGAATAATGGTTTGCGACCAGGAATGACTATTCTAGTGCCGATGCAAAAAGGAGCCAATGTGAAAATCGTGGAGCCTACGCCAACTGATAATACTTCTGCTCAGCCCGAAAAAATAAGAAATGTAAACGCATCAAAAGATGGCGAAATCAATATTGCGTGGGTTTTACCATTTTACATGAATTCTCCATACAGCCATAAGGGCGAGAGAAAAGTGGCGCAAGAATTCTACATGGGAGCACAAGTGGCTTTGGATCAATTAATCAAAAATGGCAAAAAAGTAAATGTTAAAGTAGTCGATGCACAGAATAGCAGAGAAGTGCTTGGGCAATTCTATAATTCTCCAGAAATTGATAAATATGATGCAATCATAGGTCCGTTCTTCCAAGATATGGTAGAATTCACTGCCCAAAAATTGGAAAATAAAGGAATTCCTGTATTCTCACCAGTAGTGAGTTCAGACCGATTGGCAGCGTATAGCAATGTCTATATGGCAACACCACGCGATGAGTATGCCGCTGATGTACTAATCGATGATATTGCTAAAAAATATAATGGTCAAGCGATTAAAATTTTAACGACTTCTGACGAAAAACCAATCGCAGAATATTTGATGGCGAGCTTAAATAAAAAGCTTAAAAATCCAACTATTAAATTAGTATATAAGGCCAATGATTTGGAATTGACTCAGGCTAAAAAGCCCGTTCAAGCAGCAGATGGTTCGGTCATAGCTTACGAACCGCAAATTGCTATATTAGCATCAGAAAACAATTGGCTGGGTAGCCAATTTGTAAAAACAATTACAAAACAACCAGCCGATTACATTACAGGATTTAGTTTGTATTTTGTGCCTGCGTTGGATGTGTTTGACGGAAACAATTCGCGCAATGTCGGAGCTCTTAAGAAGATTGGGTTTGCCTACACTTCAACAAGAATGATTAATAGCTACGGAGCCAACGAAAAACAAGTGCTTCGTGCGTTTGAAAATAAATATTGCCAAAAACCTACAAAATACATGGCAATCGGGTATGATGTAGTATATGATGTGGTAGACCGTATGGACAAAAACGGAAGAATCACCGATGCGAAGCGTTCTGAAACTCGCTTATCGTCTAAATTTGGATATGACAAAGTAGACAACGGAAAAGCGAAAATCAACAAAGAGATTAGAGTGATTCGTTTGAACTAAATTATAATTTAAAGCATAAACAAAAAAGTCCGTTTCATGATTGAAACGGACTTTTTTTAGTATTAAAAAATACGATTATTTGCTATTTTTTCTTTTTGGGTAAAATTTAATACCTGCACCAATGTAGTTATTGATAAACTTATTGGTATAAGTTTTTGGGTCATTATCAAATTTTATCTCCGCCTTGTATGGAGTGCCTAAACCTAAACCTCCCTCAACATTTAGGGCAAACAATCCCACATTAGTAGGAATGCTGTAGCCTACATTGAGCATCAATGAAGATGAAAAATTATCTTCTTTGGTAATTCCGTGTAATTTTCCTTTTTTTCCATTAGGCAAAGTCAGAGGCATATCATATTCGTAATTGTTTTTACCAGTTGTTCCAATAATGTTATTGAAACCAGCTCCTACGACTAAGTAATTTTTACCAACAGGAAAATATCTTTCAATAGAAATGGGAACCGAAAACTTATCAAAGTGTCTTTTTGCTTCGTATTTATTGTTTTCTTTGTCATTAGAAATATATAAATATAATCCAGTTTTTATATTGTAATTATCAAACTGATAAGCATTCCAATCAATTCCCACATTAAAGGTTTGTGTGTTTTTTAATTTTAAAAATTGGTCTGTTTCGTTTGTTGCGAAATAACTACTAGTTCCTACGCCCAAACCTACTTTCCAATATTCATTAAAAGGCGTTTGCTGTTGTGCTTGGCTTAATGCGCCTGCACATAATAGAGCTAAAAAAATTGATTTTTTCATATTTTCATTATTATTGTTTCCAATCCAAATATATTAATAAAAAATCATTCAATTGTTAATACCCCCCCCATATTTTTAAATATTTAACACTTTACTTAAAGATTAAATAAGAATCAAATAATAAAAAATAAATTCTACACGCTTTAAAAAATCTTATCTTTGCGCCATGATTCAGATAGACGATACCGTAATCAGTACCGATGTGCTAAAAAAAGAATTTGTTTGTAATCTAAAAGCCTGTAAAGGAATCTGTTGTGTGGAAGGCGATAGTGGCGCTCCGCTCGAAGACGACGAGTTGCCCATTTTAGATGAAATCTACGAAAAAGTAAAACCTTATATGAGAGTGGAGGGCATTCAAGCCATTGAAGAACAAGGCAAATATGTCAAAGATTTTGAAGATGATTGGGTAACGCCACTGGTAAACAATGCCGAATGCGCTTATGTGATTTTTGAAAACGGAGGCACTCGCTGCGCCATAGAAAAAGCACATTCCGAGGGCGCGATTGATTACAAAAAACCGATTTCGTGCCATTTATACCCTATTCGTGTCAATAAATACAAAAGCTTCAGCGCGGTGAATTATCACGCTTGGGACATTTGCAAAGACGCGTGCGTTTTGGGCAAAGAGCTTGGCGTTACGGTAGCAGAATTTGCCAAAGAAGCCTTGATTAGAAAATTTGGCGAAGATTGGTACGAACAATTAATGATTGCACAAAAAGAATTACAAAACAATAAATTATTTTAATCCTATGGTAACAAATTCCCCTTTAGCCAGAAAATCCACCGAAGCCATTGAGCGTTTATACATCACTATGCGCCATTTGTTTTATCGTGGTTCGTTCAAAGTGAGTGGCAATTCAGGAAATGCTTTGCGTGATTTGTTACTCCGATTAAACCCCGAAATTTACGGTTCGATTTCAGATCCCAACAAAGTAGAACTCGACGGACTAAATTATGTGCTTGATCGTTTGCCTCAAGGCATCGAGGAGTGTGCCTACATCAACCTCACAGCGGCAGAGGGCTACAACGATGCTACTTTTGAGGTTATTATTCCTGCCAAGCGTCGCCGAAATTGTTACCGAATCGATGAGGAACAAATGAATATCGAGGTGTCGCGTGGGAGAAGTGAGATTTACGATATCCTTACGCATCTTACTTTCTTTTACCACGAAGCCGATAAAATCAGGGATAAAGCGATAGGTTCAAATTTAAAGAAGCCAAATCGTTTGTGGCAAAAATTGGAAGAATTTATTTTTAGCCAAAAGCCCGTGACCGATAAAACGCGTGCCGTGGCTTTGATGCATCTTTCCGATATTTTGGGGCGCACCTACGAGGAAGTGCACCGTGCGCATGAGTATTTTTCTACCCCACAAAAACCTGACAGATTATTCCATGTGGTGTATTGGATGGGGAGATTGAGCCAATTGGATGCCTTGGGTGAAATTAGTCGAGAAATTGCTTTTACCGCTACTTTGATCTCTCAAATTGGTCATCATGCAACGGGTGAAAAGTGGGCAAACCAGATTAAAAAAGTATTATACGACAATAATTTAATTCACCGGCCACTGCATATCATCAGCTCCAATATGCACAGCGTGATGAATATGCTTTTTGCACACCATGCTTTGGGCGAAACTTATGTAGAGGAAGAAAAATTCAGCGTGTACGAAAAACTTTCGAGCAAGCATCACAAAGCCTTGCGTGAAAAAGTAAACGAATATGCCACCAAAGCAGGAATGTTAAAAATCGAAGACACTTCGGGCGCAAATATCAATGTTCAAATCATTGATTTACAGAAATTAGATTTGAAGGAAACCGCTTTTTCTGAATTTAAATCAAAAGATGCCGTGCTACTTGTCATGGATTATGCCTTTGGGGAGCAAGCCTTTGAAGTAATGGACGAGCTACTGAAACCTTACAAAGCACACGAAACCCGCACGCACATGAAGGTGGAAAGTATTTCAATCATGGGAAAAGCTGGAATTTTGGAAGGGCAAAAGGGCGACATCATCGTGCCGACTTCGCATGTATTTGAGGGAACAGCCGATAATTATCCTTTCAAAAATGAATTGTCTTTCTCAGACTTCTGCAACGAAGAGCTGGGCGTGTACCAAGGAATGATGATCACCGTGCTTGGGACATCTCTACAAAACAAGGATTTGCTACATTTCTTCCGAGACACCTCTTGGGGTTGCGTAGGGCTTGAGATGGAAGGGGCGCATTACCACAAAGCCATTCAAATTGCGAGTAAAATTCGTGGGCATATTCAGCCAGATATCAAGGTGCGTTATGCTTATTATGCGTCGGATAATCCGCTGGAAACAGGAAGTACTTTGGCTTCGGGCGGGCTAGGGCTCACAGGCGTGCGCCCTACTTATTTGATTACCAAAAAAATCATCGAGCAGATTTTAAAAGATTAAACCTTTAGCCATGAAAAGAATTTATTATCTCAGCACTTGCGACACTTGCAAAAAAATATTGCAAAGCATCGATACACAAGGATTTGAATTGGTGGATATTAAGCAAAATCCACTAAGCGAAAAGCAACTCGATGAATTGTATGCGATGACGGGGAGCTATGAAAAATTATTTTCCAAACGCGCCAGATTGTATAAAAGTTTAGGGCTAAAAGATAAAAATCTATCAGAAGCCGATTTTAAAAAATATTTGCTAGAAGATTACACCTTTTTGCAGCGCCCCGTGCTTGTAGATGGCGACTACATTTCGGTGGGGAGCAGCCCTAAAACTAAAAAGGAGTTACAAGAAAAATATCCGATTTAGGAATAAGAAAAACCATCAAAAATGTATTTTTTGATGGTTTTCTATCTTTTTTCTTAATTAAATTAATTTACCTCCGATTGAAAGTTAAAAAAAATAAAAAAACACAATTTTTAATTGAATAAATTGAGTATTTTGTACTTTTGAATCAATTCAAATTAAATTATTATGAAAAAAGTATTAAATGTTTTAGGTGTAGCACTTTTGCTATTGGGTATGTCGTTTTCACAATACGACAAAAAAATTGTTGTAATCGATGCCGGTCATGGCGGAAATGACCATGGCGTGGTGGTTGATAATAATGCCGAGAAAGCAATCAGCTTAGCCATTGCCAAGAAAGTGCAGAATTTATTTAAAGATTCTGAGGTAGAGATTGTTTTATTAAGAGATGAAGACAAATTTGTTCCGCTTACAGATCGCGTAGCGAAAATCCAGAAATTAAACCCAGATTATGTGATTTCGTTGCATATGGATAGTGCTAAAGATACCAATCGCAATGGTAGCACCATCTACACAAGCAAAAAAGGTAAAAAGCACGAAGCATCTCAAGCCCTTGCGCAAAAATTTAAAAACACAGATTATTTTAAAGATGCTCAGTTAGGAAATGCTAATTTTATACTTTTAAGACAAGTTGATTGCCCTTCGGTAATTGTAGAAATGGGCTTTTTGACCAACGAGGCAGATCGAGCAAATTTAAGCTCAGAAAACGGACAAGCAGCAATCGCAGAAGCCATAGCATCCGTTATTAAATCATAGAAGAAATAAGAAATCTAAAAAATGAAAGGCAAGAAACAAATTCGGTTTTTTGCCTTTTTTATGTTATAAATCTTTAGTCATTACCACATGATTGCCTACGCCTTCAATCATAAAAAAAACGCCGTGTGTGTGGTAGCCCAATTTGGTATAAAAAGGAACGGCAATTTCACGCGCATTGCACCAAATGGATTTAATATCATTGGCAAAAACGATTTTTTCGGCTTTTTCCATGAGTAAACGCCCAAGCCCCTGTTGCTGAAACTTTTCGTGTGTTGCCATACCGCGCAATTGGTAAGCAGGCGTTCCGTTAAATTCAGAGAGCATAAAACTTCCCACGCAGGCAAGAGTGTCATCTACAAAAACGCCCAAATGAAATGTGCCTGTCGCCCAATCCCCGTCAAAATGCACGGATTCTATGGGCAAGCCAGGGCGTAAAATCTCGTTTCGCAAGAGATAGGTGGTTTCGGCTGGGATAAAAAGTACTCTCCTCATCTCACAAAAATAGATTTATCTTTCAAAAAATTAAAATTATAACCCAAAAATCGCCGAAAATGCAAATCAAAGTGTTATTTTTGCACCCAAATATGTTCTATAAATGTTAGGAAGAAGACAATTACGCGCCAAGGCAATGCAAACCTTATATGCTTATTATCGTGGAAACGATGATGTGAAAAGTGTAGAAATCAATATGGTGAAGGGGGTGAGAGAAATTGAAACCTTATATATGGTATTGCTAGAGCTTACGCTGGCAATTAAAAGCCAAGCTGAACAGAAAATAGAAATAGGTCTTAGCAAGAATTTTCCTACGCCAGAGGAGGCAAATCCGAATCGCCGATTTGTGGAAAATCCAATTTTTAAGGTATTGGAAGTTAATCCACAATTGATTGAGTTTCGCGAAGATCACAAAGAATTCAACTGGGATGTAGAGGATGTGTATCCTAAAAGAATTTTTCGCTCCTTTATAGAATCAGAAGAGTATAACAATTACATGACACTCGATGAGGTGAATTTTAAAGAGCATAGCAAAATTGTTTGTGTTTTGTTTGAAAAGTTTATAGCTCCGAGTGCAGAAATAGCTTCTTTTTTAGAAGATAAAAAATTAAATTGGGCCAATGATTTAGCAGTGGCTAATACAATGGTGCTTAACACATTGAGATCATTTACAGCTAAGAGTGATGAAAACACACATTTGTTGAAGTTGTTGCTTGATGAGTCCCATTTAGATTTTACAAGAGAATTGGTAAGGCAAAGTCTTCGTTACCAGGGAGAGCTTACGCAAATTATAAAAGAAACGGCGAGCAATTGGGAATTAGATCGCATGGCATTGCTAGATCGTATTATGCTCCAAATGGCTTTGGCGGAATTTTTGCATTTCCCAAGTATCCCTACCAAGGTTACGATTAATGAATATGTGGAAATTGCTAAAAATTATTCAACCTTGAATAGTGCCACATTTATCAACGGTATTTTGGATAAAGCCTCAAAGGATTTAAACGGAGCAGGCAGAATTAGAAAAAGTGCAAGAGGATTAATGTAAAAAAAGATAAAAAATAAATTTAATTATGAAGAGAGTAAAAATAGTAGCTTTAGCATTGTTCGCTAGCTTAGCCGTAGTTTCTTGTAAAAAAGAAACCAAGCAAGAACAAGAGCTAGAAACTCAACCGGTAGAGAATACAGCCGTAGAGCAAGAGGAAGAACCTACGGTAGACCCTGCAACAGCTCCTACTTTGGTTTTGGCACAAGAGATTTACGATTTTGGAGATGTGAAAGCAGGCGAAACAGCTGAGCAGGTAATTACATTTAAAAACGAAGGAAGAGGCCCTCTAATCATCAAAAAAGCACAAGCTTCTTGTGGCTGTACAGTTCCAGAATATGATCAAGAGCCAGTGCCAGTAGGAGGTGAAGGCAAGCTTACTGTGAAGTATAAAGCTCCTGAAGTAAACGGAAAGGTAATAAAAGAAGTAACACTCACTACCAATACTGTAAAAGGTAGAGAAACATTTAAAATTACAGCTAATGTTGTTGGAGGGAAAGAAAGAGAAGCAGCTCCAGTAGCACCAGCACCAAATTTATAAAACAACTTAAAAAATAAAATTATGGGAGGAGACGGAATGATGTCTTTGGTATTTTTCGGATTAATGTTTGTAATCATGTATTTCTTCATGATTCGTCCGCAAGTACAAAAACAGAAAAAGGAAAGAAAATTTCAAGAATCGCTTGAGCGTGGAGCAAGAATTGTTACCACATCTGGTATCCACGGGAAAGTGGTGGAAATCAATGGTGATATTGTAACCATAGAAACAGGTGCTGGAAAAATTAGATTTGAGAAAACAGCTATTTCTCAAGAATTAACAGCTGCACGCTATGGTAACGCTGCGAAAGAGGAAGAGAAAAAATAAATTCAGAAAAATTCCTAATTACTACAATCCCTGTCTTTTAAAGATAGGGATTTTTTATGCACTCTAGGTGAAAATAAAGCAATTAAAAGCAAATTTATTCTGTGGAAAATGAAAAAATAATTCGAAAAAGAAAATAATGTTAGTTCAGAGGTGAAATATTTATAAACAAAAAAAGACCGCAACTATTGTTGCAGTCTTGTAGCCCATAGGAGAATCGAACTCCTGTTTCCAGGATGAAAACCTGATGTCCTAACCACTAGACGAATGGGCCAAATGTCTTTTGACTTCTAAATATTATAGAGAGTTGATGTGCTTAGCTAATTTGCTTTTTAAATTACCCGCTTTGTTTTTGTGGATAATATTTCTTTTAGCTACTCTATCAATCATAGAAGATACTTCAGGGAAACGTTCAGTAGCTTTTTCTTTGTCAGTTTCAGCTCTCAACGCTTTCACTGCGTTTCTCATAGTAGTATGATAGTATTTGTTGCGCAATCTTCTAGTTTGCGTTTGTCTAATTCTTTTTAATGCAGACTTATGATTTGCCATAATCGGTCTTTTAAATTTTATTTTACTCTATTATAAAAAATTGTAGCCCATAGGAGAATCGAACTCCTGTTTCCAGGATGAAAACCTGATGTCCTAACCACTAGACGAATGGGCCATCAATTTACATTGTAACAAGCCTTAGCTTGCTAAATGGTTTGCAAATATAAAGCTATTTTTATTCTCTGCAAATTTTTTATTGGAAAAATATTTATCTTTATGAGAAATGATAGCTTTTCACTTTCGCGGGTGCAAATGTATGAATATTTTTGAAACTACAAAATATTTTGAGAGATAAATTTATTTGGAAGTAATTTACAGCGGTTAAATACGATTAATCACTGTTAAGGAATACTAAAATTCCGCGCTTTTTTTTGTTAAAAAAAATAGTTTATCTAATTTTGAACCCATCTAAAACAGAAAATATATGCCAAAAGCAATAAATTATATCGTATTATTATTTGCAGTAGCAGCACTTAGCTCGTGTGGAACTTCATCTAATTATTTATCGGTAAAGCCAGAGGCTAAACCCATTAGAGTTCAAAAGATTAAAAATCTTCATGCTGTAAAGGTGTCGCTTAAGAAACCTAAAATAAACATTGAAGATAAAATCTCTCCTATCATAGACACGAATCGTGCCAAAGTAATTGAAAAACTTGAAAATAATTCATTTACTTCTTATTTTGATCTCACAGTCAATAAGTTGATACACGAAGCAGAGTCTTATTTAGGTACGCCTTATAGATTCGGAGGAACTACTCGCCGTGGAATCGATTGCTCTGCCTTTATGCAAAGAATCTACGAAGCTGAAGGTATTGAGCTTCCAAGAATTTCAAGCAGTCAAGCTGGGGTAGGTGTAAGAGTAACTAAAGATGAACTGCAGAAAGGTGATTTAATTTTCTTCTCTACTACATCTCGCTCAAGAGTTACGCATGTGGGAATGGTTTATGATGTGCAGGATGGCAAAGTGAGATTCATTCACGCTTCTAGCTCAAAAGGAGTTACGGTTTCAAGCTTAGATGAGAGCTATTGGAATAGCCGCTACAGAACGGCAAGAAGAGTAGAAGAATTTGCAACGCCACAATTGGTTAAGAATTCGGAAGTTAAAAATAAAGATATTTAATTCTTTACATTAGAAAAATATACATAACTTCGTTTCGTATTTTTATGGAACGAAGTTTTTTTATGACTTTGTTTAAGCTACTATTAAAAAATGTAATTTTCAACTGAATGAAAGAAAGAATCTCTCGAAGCCTGCAACTGAAAATCTATCTTGTTGCGCTCGTATATTTTATCATCAATGCCTTGCAATCCTATTTTACGCCCGTGATTGATGATGAAGCCTACTATTGGGTTTGGTCCAAAAATTTAGATTGGGGCTTTTTCGATCATCCACCGATGATTGCCCTTTGGATTAAAATCGGATTCTTTTTCATAAAAAATGCGCTGGGTGTACGCTTGATTTCTTGTTTAATGGGCGCTTTGGGCTTTGTCGTTTTTGCTAAATTGGTAGAAGTGCACACTGAACATCAATTGAAATTGTTCAGTATTATATATTTCTCTTTTGTGCTATTTCAAGTGTTTGGATTCATTGCAACGCCAGATTCTCCGCTGTTGTTTTTTGGAATCTTTTATTTATATATGCTCAAGAAATTTACCGAACGAAGCACTTGGACAAATTCGCTTTTATTAGGTTTTTCTATGGCAGCATTGATGTATAGTAAGTATCACTCAGCCTTTTTAATCATATTTACACTGATTCCATTTGTGCCTAAATTTATTAAAAACATCAAAGCCTATGTTGCGATTATTTTCGCTTTGTTATTATATGCGCCACATTTGTACTGGCAATACGACCACGATTTTCAAACATTGGAATACCATTTCTTCAGAAGAAACGCCAATTTGAACTTTTATCTCACAGATCCGTTGGAGTATTTGCTTAATGTTTTGGCAGTAGGTTCACCTTTTTTAATGTATTTCTTCCTAAAAGGCGTGGACAAAGTCAAAAAAAGCACTTACACCTATGCTATGATTTTGGCGTTTTTTGCCGTGGTAGGATTCTTCACATTTGCAAGTTTTAGAAGTTCGGTACAGGCGCAGTGGACTTTGATAGCCTATTTACCCATGTGCTATCTGCTGTATCAATATGCCGAGCAGAACCCTTCATCGCAAAAATGGATTCAAAAATTAGGAATATTCACGATTTTTCTCCTTTTTTTGGCGAGAATTTATGTCGTGATTCCAGACCCAATGTTTAAAACCAAATACCACGGCTGGAAAGAAGCCATGATTGAAGCAGGCGCGAAAACCCACGGCATGGCAGCCTTTGATGCCTACCAAGAGGTTTCGTTGTTTAATTTTTATAATTACCCCCACAAGCAGGCCGCCATGTATCGCACTTTTGAGGGTCGCCCATCGCAATACACGATAACAAATAATGAGCTGAATTTAAATCATAAAGACATTACTTTCTTTAATTATGATAAAAGTAAAAGTCCTACGCCCAACGATTCTTTATACATAAATAGCAGCCGTCCGTTTTCGTATTTTCCAGTTGTTATTAAAGATTTTATTTCGGTAAAAGATTTAAAAATTGATGTTTTAAATACGGAGATTAAAAACGGAAAATTATATTGTAAAATTAAAATCAGCGGAGCGGTGGATAGCGAAGTGCGCCCTGCTTTGGGCTTTCAGTTGAGATTTGTGGCCGTAGAAAAACCATTGTCTTCCAAAGTTTTATGTCAAGAAAATATTGAATTTAAGCCATTTGGGAAAAATCCCACAAACGAAATTCAAACGATTGAAATTCCGCTCTGTCGTGCATTTGATGCCGAAAATGTGGGCTATTTAGGATTTAGTTATAAAAATTTAGACATTAAAAATCAATCAAATTACTTATATTTAGGCCAAAAGAATGATTAAAGCTAAAAACATATACAAATATTACGGCGATTTGCAAGTCCTAAAAGGAGTGGATTTGGAAGTTGCTACCGCCGAGGTGGTCTCTATCGTGGGAGCCTCGGGCGCAGGAAAAACCACGCTTTTGCAGATTTTGGGCACGCTAGATAAAGCCTCAGAAACCCAGAAAAACCAAACCAGCATTTTGCTCGATGGGGTGGAAATTGCGGCAATGAGCGATAAGGCCATTTCTAAATTCAGAAATGAAAACATTGGGTTTATCTTTCAATTTCACCAATTGTTGCCCGAATTTTCAGCTTTGGAAAATGTGTGTATGCCTGCTATGATTGCAGGGAAATCGCTCAAAGAGGCCACGCCTCGCGCGCTGGAATTGTTGTCTTTTTTTGGGCTTAAAAACCGAGCTACGCACAAGCCGTTGCAGCTCTCTGGTGGCGAGCAGCAGCGTGTGGCGGTGGCGCGCGCGTTGATGAATCAGCCCAAAGTGATTTTTGCCGATGAACCTTCGGGGAATTTGGATTCTAAAAATGCCGAAGAATTGCACCAATTGTTTTTTGATTTAAGAAATGAATTTGGGCAAACCTTCGTGATTGTAACGCACAATAAAGATTTGGCCGAAATGGCGGATCGTAAAATTATGATGAAAGATGGTAATTTAGTATGATTAATTCAAAAAACAAAAAATGGATAATTGGCGGGGCATCTTGTTGATTCTTCTACTTTTAGCAGGTGGTGCTTACGCATACTTCGATCGTGAAATTGAGGCGAAATTAAAAGCTTTGATTAAAGATAATTTGCCCGAAAATATCCAGCTGGATTATGATAAATTAAATGTGAATTTACTTACGGCCTCTTTTAAGCTAGAGGCTCCCAAAGTTTTTTTGCGCGATAAGGGAATCCGTGTGAATATGGAGGAGGCTAGTGTGAGCGGTGTAAATCTTTGGGAAATCGCAGTGAATAACCACATTGATATTAGTAAAATTGATTTTCGAGGAGTAGACGCCGACATTAATCCCTCGGTTAAGGATACTACTTTTGCGCCCAAAAAAACTAAAAAAGAGAATTTAGAGCTTTCGATAGATGAAATTTTAATTCAAATTCATGCGCTTTCTGTCAAAAACAAAAAAGGGCAACCTAAATTAAACTTAGAAAATTCTAATTTATCGCTCAAAAATTTAATGGTTAAAACCAATCCTGCCGAAAAAGATTTGCCATTAAAATATGAAATTAATGATTTTGAGATAGATAGCTTGCATGTCCAGCTGAGCAAAACCAGAGATTTGAGCATAGGCAGATTGCGCCTAGATAGTACGCAGGCTTTTGCTAAAAATGTGAATTTAACGCTAAAAGACCAAGGTTTGCATTTGGATTTGGGCGAACTGAATTTCCACAAAATAGGGCTAAATACGATTTTAAAACAAGACACCATACGCATAAAACGCGTAGATTTGAAAAATGCGGTGGCCAAAATAGTGCCTCCTACGGCATCGTCGCCCAAAGTGGATTCTACCGAGCGCGAAAATAAATTGATTTGGGTAGAGCAGTTTCGTGTGCAAAATGCAAGTTTAAACAAGAAAATAGAAGGCACTTCGCTCGCTACCACCATTGCCGATGCACAAACTTATATTCGGGATATTAAGCTATTTACACAGCCCGAGGAAGGGCAAAAAGGGTTTTCTTACCGATTGGTGTCTTTGAAAGCTAAAAATATTGTAAATCCCTTTAAATCAGGATTGCATACTATGAAGATTGCCGAATTGGAGATGGATTCTACTCAAATCGAGATGAAGAAGTTTTCTATTCACCCCAATTATGGTCGCCGTGAGTTTCAATCGCACATTGCGGAGCAAAAAGATGTGATTGATTTAGATATTCCGAGTTTAAAAATCATGGATTATGCCTACGATTCGGAGTCTGAAAAGCCTACCATTTTTGTGAAAAAAGTTAGGTTGAATGCGCCAGACATTACGGTGTATCGTAGCAAAGTAACGCCAGAGCAAACACCACGGAAACCGCTTTATTCAGAAATGCTCAGAAAAGCAAAATTACGATTAGATATACAGACTATTGATATCAAAAACGGAAAAGTAGTTTATGAGGAACACATCGATTATCGCCAAAAACCAGGGAAAATCTATTTTACAGATTTTAATGCAACGATTGCGAATTTAAACAATACACAGCCCGCCAACGATAGAGTTTCAATCGCAGTCAATGCGCTATTTATGGACGCGCCAACGCAAGTGAATTGGGATTTTCATGTTTTTAAACCCGCAGACCAGTTCACGATTTCGGGCACGGTGAAAAATTTGGAGCCTGAGCGATTGGATACTTTTTTTGTTCATAATTTAAATGCCAAAATGAAGGGAAAAGTAAATTTGGCTACTTTTAAATTTACGGGCAACGATTTTGGGGCCAAAGGAAGTATGCAAATGGATTTTAAAGACATAAATGTGGAGATTCTAACCAAGAAGAAAAAAGAGAAAAAGCCTTTTTGGAGCACCATTGCTAATTGGTTTGTAAAAGAGAAAAGCAAAAAAGAGGAGCAAAAGCCAAAATTGATTGAGGTGGAGAGAAATCAGCAAAAATCCTTTTTTAACCTATTTTGGTTGTGTATTAAGCAAGGATTAAAAAATAATTTAATTTAAAAAAAGGAGAGGAGTTGTTTACTCCTCTCTTTCATTATGTTCAATCTCAAAAGTGCAATGGTGAATGTTTTGGTGCAACATGGCGTGTCGCATTTCCTCTTTAAGTTCTCGTTCGCACTCACAGCTTAAATCTTGATTGAGGAAAATATGCGCCGTCATCGCATTTTCTATTGAGCTAATGGCCCAAATATGAATATGTTCCACTCGGTTTACTTCGACAAATTGGTTTAATTTATCTTCTACTTTTTCTAGATTTACATTAGGCGGAATGCCGTCGAGGCTCATTCTAAGGCTATCGCGGAGCAAGTGCCAAGTGCCGTAAATCACGATAAGGGCGATGCCGATACTTAAAACAGGGTCTACCCAAAACCAGCCAAAATACATCATTATAATACCGCCCACAAGCACTGCGACGCTCACAAGTGCGTCGCTCATTAGGTGTAAGTACGCCCCTTTGATATTGATGTCCTTATGTTGGTCTTTCATAAAAAGCCAGCCCGTAAAAGCATTGATGAAGATCCCAATTCCTGCAATTATCGCAATAGTTTTGCCTGGAAGAGGTTCTGGTTTGCTCAACCTTTGGACTGCTTCTAAAATCACGGCACCCATAGAAATCAAAAGCAAAATCGCATTGAATAGTGCAATTAAAATAGAAGATTTTCGATAGCCGTAAGTATAGTTTTTAACGGATTTTTTGGCTAAAAGTTTAAAGCCAATAAGCGATAAAAAAAGCGTACTCACATCGGCAAGATTGTGAATCGCATCGGAGATGAGCGAGGTGGAGCTTACATAAAATCCGAAACCAAATTCGATAGATAAATAGGCTAAATTAAGCACAATCCCTATGATGAATGCTCGGTTTACTTGTTTGGGGTCAAATTCGTGGTGATGATGATGATGATGGTTGTGGTGGTGTTCCATGGTTTAAATAACTACACCAAAGGTAAAAAAATATTTTTTTAAAAAAACAAATTACTGGTAGCTTTTGTACTGATTAATTTTTATTTTTTTAGGTTTTAAAGCACTTAGCAAGCTATACAAGCCAAAGAATGTCCTATTCATGTAGATAAAATGTCTAGAACCTCGATTCCCGTTGGCTTTTCGCGCTTGGGAGGCTTTGCTGAAATTCTCTCCCAATTTATAAATCTCATCAAAAAAACTTTCATCTGAAAAATCAAAATACTCTTGATTGAATGGGCGTGTAAACAATGTAATCATGCGATGAAAAGTTTCAATAAAGAAAGTAATTTCCTGCGGGCTATCATCTGGCTGAATAATTTCTAATTCCCTCATTTTTTTTAGAAAATAGGTATGGTTATTAATTTTTTCTGGTTGAATTAAATCAAAATAAGGCGTATAAAAATCATTCGGAATATGTTTTACACAACCAAAATCCAAAGCAATGAGGTTTATTGCTCGATTCACAAGGAAATTCCCTGGATGCGGGTCTGCATGCACTTTTTTAAGAATATGAATTTGAAACATATAGAAATCCCACAATGCTTGACCAATTTGCTGGCGCTGTTTTTCGTTCGGGTTTTCTTGAATAAATTCAGATAAATGCTTGCCATGCATCCAATCCATAGTGATGATGCGCGGAGAAGACAACTCGGGATAAAATCTAGGGAATTTTAAATGAGGGATTGCAGCGCAGGCTTTTGCAATTTCTTGGCTTTGTTGTACTTCCAGCTCATAATCCGTTTCTTCGATCAATTTTCTCTCTACCTCTTTGAAATATTTCTCTTTATCTTTACCTTTTAGATTAAACATTTTTACCGCGATAGGTTTCACCATTGCTAGATCCGATGAGATACTTTCGGCTACACCAGGATATTGAATTTTCACAGCCAGTTCTTTTTGGTTCAGTTTAGCCTTGTGTACTTGCCCAATGCTTGCGGCAAACGAAGCGTTTAAGGCAAACTCATCGAACAAATTATTAGGATTTTTGCCAAAATATTTTTTAAAAGTTTTCTGCACCAAGGGTGCCGATAAAGGTGGAACTGAAAATTGCGAAAGCGAGAATTTCTCTACATACTCGCTTGGCAAAATATTTTTTTCCATGCTCAGCATTTGTGCAACTTTCAGTGCGCTTCCCTTCATCTGCGAGAGAGATTGGTATATATCCTCGGCATTGTTTTCGTTTAATTTTTGTTTAGCCTCCTCGGTGTTGCCAGTCCATTTGTCTTTATAGTAATTAATATAATTCACGCCAATCTTCGCGCCAGTTTTTAGAAATTTTCCCGTTCGTGAAATTTTAGAAGTAGGAATTTTGTCAACAGTTTTCATATTAAAAAGGTTTTTCTTTCCATAAAAATTTGCCCAAATCTACCCATTTGTTCAGTATTTTTGGATCAATTAAATCGAGTCCCACATCGGTAGATTTTTCGATTAATAAATCCGTTTTTTCAAAATCGGTGGAGGTGTCATTTATCCAAAATCTCAGAATTCCCATAAATTGCGCCCAGCCCATTTCTTGCACAGAGCGTTCTACTATTTGATTTAGATTTTCCTTTTTTAAATCAATTTTTTCAACCTCAATTTGATTTAAATATTGTGTGAAAAGTTGTTTTAAATCTTTTAGAGCCCCTCTTAACTTTAAAGGATTGGCAGGCTCAAGTGAAAAGATTGCAAAACTCCGATTTGCTTTTAAGTTTTCAAAAAAAGTAAAGTAAAAGCTGAGTAATTTTTCTTTAGGCGAAAAAGAATCGTAATCCTCGGTGTTAGCCAATGTTTGTAGTGTTTTTTGAAATAAAATACTGAAAAAATCAGATTCCAAGCCATCGAAACTTGGCGAAAATCCATAAAAATCAGATTCTTCAATCCCTATGTTTTTTGCAAAAGCATATACCGAGCTTGGTCTTTTTCCCTCGGTGAGCGTATAATTGATATATGCATCGAGTAGCAGCTCGTGCGTAATTTTCTTTGAATTTTTTTTAGTGTTTTTAGCCATATTTATATAAGATTTGCGTTTTCGATATCTTCTATTGATTCATTTTTGTATTGTGTATATATCATTGAATGAAAGTTGTTTAGCTTCTTTAATAAATTCAGAAGATTATCCTTTTCATCTTCCGATAAGTTGCCTCCAATCAAGGTAGCGGTACGGTTTACATCGCTCATTGAATCGGCAATCAATTGTTGACCTTTTGGCGTTACGGCAATTAATTTTTCGCGTTTATCTTTTGGGTTTTCTTTTTCTTGTATTAAACCATGCTGAATCAATCGCCGAATAATTACTAAGCCATATTGCTTTTCGTGTGCATTTTTCTCAATTAATTGCATTTTGTTCAAGCAAGGATAATCGCTCAAGCGGTATAGGTAAGTGAAATCCTCATTGATTAGCTCTGGAAATTTAGCCATACCTTTTTTTAAAGCTAATTTGGCAAATCTTCCTGTCATAATCAATTGTTTGCATAAATCATTGTTAAGCGCTTGTAGTGGCTGTCCCTTAGAGGGGATAATTCGTTTGGGACTTTCCTTTTGGAATGCAAGTTCATTTAAATATTCTCTAAAATCATTTAAATTCACATTTTGCTTTGTGTTTTCGGCTTCAAATTTTTTCAATGTGCCGATAAGCTCTTCAAGTAAATCATAATTCATTCAAATCTATTTTCGCAAATATAGGAAAAATATATTCTATTTTAAAATATTTGGAATAAAATGTTTCTAAATGAGGCGTTATTATTTGTATAGAATTTCATCAAATCAATTAAAAATTGTATTTTAGGCGGAGCAAAAATTTTTGATGAATGAAAGTAAGAAATGTCGTACTAGCAGCGTGTGCACTCACAGCCTGTGCTACGCCGCCTAAACAAATTAAACAAGTGAAAGAGAATGTTTTAAAATACCCTACGACCAAAAAAGAAAATGTGAGTTATGAGCATTTTGGCGTAAAAGTGCAAGATCCCTACCGCTGGCTCGAGGACGATCGCTCGGCAGAAACAGCCGCTTGGGTGAAGGCTGAAAACGAAGTAACCAACGCGTATTTAGCCCAAATTCCGTTTAGAAATCAACTTAAAAAACAACTGACCGATTTGTGGAATTACGAGAAAATTTCTGCGCCTACGCGTCACGGCGATTGGTTGTATTTTTATAAAAACGACGGATTGCAAGCACAATCGGTGTTGTATCGCAAGAAAAGCGAAAACGCTAAACCTGAAGTTTTTTTAGACCCGAATAAATTTTCCAAAGACGGGACTACATCGCTTGCGGGCATTAGTTTTACCAAAGACGGTTCGCTCGCAGCCTATCAAATCTCAGAAGGCGGTTCGGATTGGCGAAAAGTCATCGTGATTGATACCAAAACCAAAAAACAAGTCGGTGATATCTTGGTCGATGTCAAATTCTCGGAGCCTGCTTGGCTCGGAAACGAAGGGTTCTTCTACTCATCGTATGATAAGCCTAAAGGGAGCGAGCTTTCGGCAAAGACCCATCAGCACAAATTATATTTCCATAAATTGCGTACGCCACAAAAAACCGATGAATTGATTTTCGGTGGAGAAAAAACACCACGCCGATACATTAGTGCTAGCATTACCGAAGATCAGCGTTATTTAATCATTTCTGCGGCGCAATCTACCAGTGGAAACGAGCTTTATATCAAAGATTTAAAAAATCCGAATGCTGGAATAATTACGGTTTTAAACGATTTTTCTACAGATACTCGCGTAGTAGATAGCGAAGGCGATGAATTGTTTATGCAGACCAATTACCAAGCGCCCAACAATCGTTTGGTTAAAGCCAATATAAATAATTTAGCTAAAGAAAATTGGGTGAATGTGATTCCTGAAAAGAAAGAAGTGCTTAATGTTTCGTCGGTGGGGGGATTCCTTTTTGCGCATTATTTAAAAGATGCCAACACGCAGGTTTTTCAGTATGATTACGACGGTCGCCAGATTCGTCAAATCAAATTGCCAGGGTTGGGTACAGCAAGCGGTTTTGGTGGAAAAAATAGCGAAAAAACAACTTATTTCACATTTACCAATTACATTACGCCACCCACTATTTATCAATACGATGTGATAAGCGGAGATTTCTCGGTGTATGAGAAATCAAAAGTGAAATTTAACCCAGAGGACTATGTTTCAGAGCAAGTATTCTATACCTCAAAAGATGGAACCCAAGTCCCAATGACTATTTTCTATAAAAAAGGATTGAATAAAAATGGTAAAAATCCAACTATTTTATATGGTTATGGTGGGTTTAATATTAGTTTGACACCGTCGTTTAGCGTTGCACGAGCCGTGTGGATTCAAAACGGTGGCGTATATGCCGTAGCAAATCTGCGCGGTGGTGGCGAATATGGAAAAGAATGGCATGATGCGGGAACCAAATTGCACAAAAAAAATGTTTTTAATGATTTTATTGCCGCGGCCGAATACCTGCACAAGCACCAATACACCTCGCCCGCCTACACCGCAATAGATGGGCGCTCCAATGGCGGGCTGCTTGTGGGTGCAAGCGAAACTTTGCGTCCTGATTTATTTGGGGTGGCGTTGCCAGGCGTGGGCGTGCTCGATATGCTGCGCTACCACACCTTCACGGCGGGTGCGGGCTGGGCGTACGACTACGGAACTGCTGAAGACAGCAAAGAAATGTTTGAATATTTAAAATCATATTCGCCCGTGCACAATGTGAAAAAAGGCGTTTGCTACCCAGCAACACTAGTGCTTACAGGCGACCACGACGATAGAGTAGTGCCTTCGCACAGCTTTAAATTTGCTGCCGAGCTCCAAGCTAAACAATCTTGCGGCAAACCTACGCTCATCCGTATTGAGACCAATGCAGGGCACGGTGCAGGACGCTCCACCGAGCAAGTCGTGATCGAATACACCGACGCCTATTCGTTTGCTCTTTACCAAATGGGGGTGAAGCATTTGCCGTTTAGATAATACGAGGCAAGACGATAAATACAGAATCGCAGGAAAATTGATTTTCTTGCGATTTTTTTTGTAGATTTGTTCTTATATGAAAGTTTTTTTACAATTATTTATACTTGCAATCAGCTGTTTTTCTTGCATGTCTAATCTTAGACTAGAGAGAGGAACATATACAGAGAAAATAGATGGTTTAAATATTTATTATACGATTAAAGGAACTGGACCGATAATGTTAGTTGGTCACCCTAATTCTGGTAAGATTGGATACGAATTAACTCTAAAGCCATTAGAAGAAAGATTTACAATGGTATATTATGATCCTAGGGGGACGGGGAAGTCTGAAGCTCCTTTAAACCTTAGTGATTACTCTCCTGAAAATTCTGTTAAAGAAATAGAGCTTTTAAGAAAGAAACTTAATGTTAATAAAATTTGGTTGTTTGGGCATTCTGATCAATCAGCTATAGCCCTACAGTATGCTACAAAATATCCTGAACATATTTCTGGAATGATTTTAACTGGGACAAGTTACACAGGAACTCAGCAAGAATCTATGGATAGAAGAAGAGAGTCAGAAAATAAAAGAATTGCTGAATCTGAATGGTTTAAAAAAGTTATTCAAGATTGGGATTATATGATAGAAAATAAAACTAGTGTAGATGAAAAGGGTAACGATATTTCTAGTGCTCCCCTCAAATGGTGGACTTACAATGAAGAGTCTTTTCAAAAAGTGAATCCTATTGTAAAAGAAATTTCAAAAGTTGGAAGAAGAAAACCTATTAATGGGGAGTTTTACCAAGAAACTGATGAGGAAAGAAACAAATATCTAGAAGTCCAAAAGAGTTTTAAAAATATATCGGCAAAAACCTTAATTATAAATGGGAAATACGACACCAATAACCCCGTACAATATGTCCAAAAATTACATAATGTTATACCCAATTCTACATTAGTTACTATTGATAAATCAGGACATTTTCCGTGGATTGAAGCTAGTGAAGATACATTTAAAGAAATTAATAAATGGCTAAATGAGCTTAATAATAAGTAAGTTTAGCAATTTTTGTAATTAAAACTCTTCTAAAACTATTTCGTGCAATGGTTCTGGCCATTCCGAAGTGTTTTTGCGCATTCCTGAAAGGGGGGATTTCGCTGTTTCGGTAGATGGGCAATGGGTGCTAACGATGTGGGGCGCTACCGATTTTTTGAGGTGAACCCTGGCTTTTCTACCCTTTCCATTTATCAAGACGATTATTTAATTTTTCAAACAAGATTGTGCATAAGAGCGTGGCGCCCGCATGGTGTTTGATTTTTTAATTTGATTTAGTTTTTAGTGTTTATTAATGTTTTTCATTGTTTTTAATGCCTGTTGTTAACAGATTTGCACTGCTAATTTTCCACAAAAGCCCTAAAAATATGTTTAAAATCTATTTTCGGCAGGGGTGGGGCGTTTTACCCTTTTTTTGTCATTCTCCTTCGTAGGTATGCGTGTGTACCTTGTAGGTTTCCATTTCTCCCCAGTAGGTTTCCATTTCTCCCTAGTAGGTTTTCATTTCTCCCTAGTAGGTTTTCATTTCTCCCCGGTATTTTTCATTTTTACCTTGTAAGTTTCTATTTCTCCCCGGTAGTTTTGTATTTTTTTTGAGGCTTTTTCAATTTTTGGGTTTTAAATATAGTTTAAACAAAGGTTAAAGGCTTTGTTGAGGAGTAAAAAAGCCACGCCTCCTTTGGAGGCGTGGCTTTTGCATAGCTTTGAAAGTAGCATTTTATGGCTCTACTATTCCAAATTTCTGCATTAGATATTGGTTAATTTGCGCGATTTCTTCATCGGTGAGCTGGCGGTCATAGATAAGTACTTCGCCGATTTCGCCCTGCCATATTCTATCGTTAAAGCCGCGGTCTTTGGCAATGGAGCCTACCTTGGCGGCGGCTTTATTATCGGCCACGCGCACGGTGTAGAGCGCAAGCTTATCGGTTTTGAAATTGGTGTTAAAGAAATTCGCCGTTTTATTATTAATCATCGTGGCGCCTCCGTTGGCAGGGTCAAAGCGATTGCGGTCGCTCATCCAGCCCGAGAAGATAGGCCCCAAAGCACCGTTGCTATGGAAGTCTGCCGCGCTTTCGCTACCGAGCAAGAAACTGAAATTGCTGGTGGTGTTAGGGTTGAGCTTAGAGACGATGAAGAAGGTTTTGCCCTGATAGGTTTGGTCTAGCTGAATGCTCGCGCCCTCTCTATTAGGCTGAATGCTAATGAGCTTTTGCCCCGTGGCGGCGGTTTTCATTTCCGAAAAATTAGGCTTCGCAAGGGTGTAGCCTGCACCCGAGATGGGGTCTTCTATCACCTGATTGTCCCAATCCATATGGTTGGCGCTCACCCGAGCCACAAGCCCCGAGATGCTGTTGGGCAGGTCGCTTTCTTTTGGGCGAGTTGCAATGCCGTATTTATCGATTAAATACTGATTGATTTGCTGAATTTGGGCAAGGTCTAGCTTTTCATCTAAGATGATGACTTCGGCAATGTTTCCTATCCAAGTTCTGTTGCCAAAACCTCTGTCCTTAGAGATGTAGCGCACGCTGGCGCTGGCATTGGCATCGTCTACACGCAGGGCATACACCGCGAGGCCATTGGTGTAGAAATTGGTGTTAAAGAAGTTTCGTCTCAGCCCATTAATCATCGTTACACCGCCATTGGCAGGGTTAAATACCCCTGGGCGCGTGCTTAGTATAGCGCCAAGTTTGCCGCCACTGTGGAAGTGTGCCTCAACACCCGCTTGCGCACCGAGCAAGAAGCTAAAACTGTTGCTGGTATTAGGGGCTAGTTTAGAGACGATGAAGAAGGTCTTGCCTTGATAGGTTTTGCCTAAATCGATGTAGCTGTTTTGGGCTTTAAAGTGTAGGGTTTTATGCCCGTTGGATAGCTCTTGGCTTTGTTCTAGCTCTACCTGAGCGGCGTTTGCAAAGGTGTAGCTTTTGCCCGTAATCTTATCGCTGATGCTGGCATTGTCGAGATTGGCATTGGCAGCCTCTACCCACACAAGGGTTTTCCCGAGGAGGTCTTTTAGCACCTCTGGGGTGTCGCAGGCGCAGTAGGGGTACACGGTAAAGTATTCGGGGAAGGTCTCGGTGTAGCTTTGCCCTTGCTCATCGGTGAGGGTGAGCTTGGCACTGAACCGCCCAAATTTGTTGTAAACTACGCTTGGCGTATCGGTATCGGCGTTGCGCACTTGGCTAGCACCAGGGAATTCCCACGCGCGTTTTACGATGTTTTTGCCATAGTATAGCGAAATGTTTTTGGGCTTAAATTCAAACTCTTTGATGAAGGAGGTGCGCGCAGGGGCTTCTATATTCACCTCTATGGCGCTCATTTTTTCTAGCACCTCCTGCGGGAGCTTGCGTGTCCAGATGCCTGCCCCAGAGGTGGCCATATAGAACTCGCCCGTGCGGTACTGTATTTTGGGCTCTAAGATGTTTAGGTTAAAGGGTAAATCCTCGCTGTATTCCTTCCACTGCCCATCTATGTAATAGAATACTTTGGAACGATTGTTCCCAAAGAGGAATATAACATCGGTGCCCCGCACATTGATGATGTGGCGGTATTTGAGGCTAGGGTCTGGGCTGCTGATTGATTCCCAACTTTGTCCCCCATCGTGGCTTACTTTTAGCATATCATTCCACCCGTATCGGAAAAGGGCATAGAGCGTTTTAGGGTCTTTATCGGAGATGGCAATGTTGATGTTTCTAGGGAATGGAGCGGTTCTTTCCGTCCAAGTGGCGCCACCATCTACCGAGGCATATAGCTTGTTATTAGCCGTTAAGTACTGGTACAAAGGGTTGGAGAAAGCCACCATATACTGCTGCGGTTCTGTTTTAGGCTCAATATCCATTTGCTTGATGCGCCTTACGCCGTTTTCTTTATAACTATAAAGGTAAAGCCCAAATTTGCCTGCCTCTTTTTCCTCTTTGGACTGAGCGAAATAATACATATTTCCGTATAAATCGCGCTGCGTGTAGTACGGAATATCGCCCCCTGCATAAGGCTCAAAGGGCATAGGGTCTAGCTTATAATTGCCCGAGTAGGTAGTGTGGAGGTCTGCCGAGGCCGTGATGCCCGAGTAATCCGAGAAGACGAAATGCCGCTCATCATCGCCAGGGAGTACATAGCCCGTTGTGTTTTCGCCGCCGCCAAGGTGTTTAAATACGCCTTTTCCGTAAGTTTCCACATGGTAGCTATCGCCGTTGTGGTACATACCGCCGCCCATATTGGTGTGGTATTCTCCGAGGTCAAAGCCCCAGTAATCACCACCGAGACCACTGGTGCGCACGATGTTTTCGGTCTCAAAGAAATCGGTGGAGTAATTAATTCCGCCATCGGTACTGAGCCAAGTGTCCACCGTGCCATCAGGGTTGATTTGCTGGTAGAAGGTTTGCATATCGGGGTGCAATTGTTTGGGGCCAGAGTAGCCGCCAAATCGCTCAAAACTCTGCCCACCATTTCTGGAAATATATGCGTTTAACCCTCCTACGATAAAGGTGTTAGGGTCTTTGGCAGAGACGATGATGGCACAGTTGTAAAACCCTTGGGTGTAAGTGCCCTTAGGTACCCAAGGGAAAGTGGCAAGGTTGATGTTCTCTGGGTAGCTGTAACCGTTGGCACCTGCACCAGGGCCATTAGGGTTAGGCAGTGTCCAGTGTTCGCCTGCATCGTTGCTTCTATACACGCCCCAGAAAGCATTGTCTGCCGAGGTTTGCGCCGCAATGATGTAGGCATACACCACTTGGTCATCGCTTGGGGCTATGGCGAGCCTTGCCCCGCTACAACCATTCATTCGGGTGGTAGGCTCATACCAGCCGTTGCCGTTGGTGCCTTTGCGCTCCCAAGTTTCGCCCCCGTCGGTAGATTTGTAGAAATACATAAAATGAGTGGCGCTATCGTAAGCTAGGGCGTAGAGTTCGTTGTCGTGATTAGGGCGTTTTATAACATCGGTAACGCATAGGGGGAGCTTCACCTCGTAAGTGTAAGAGATGTTGCTGGCGCTTCCCGTTTGGGTTACTTTAATTAAGCCTCTGTTAGTCGCCATAAAGATTTTATCGTTCAGCGGATTGCCATCTGTGGGAATGCTGATGATTTTAGAAATATTATTCCCAATGCCTGCATATTTTTTAAGCTGATTAAAATCTGAATGGAACGCCCAAGTGATGCCGCCGTCTCGGGTGGTGTAAAGCCCTTTGCCAGAGCCTGCAAGGATTACATTTTCATCTGAGGCTAAGAAGGAAAGGGCGGTTACCTCTCTCACATCATAATTTCGGGTAGCGAGGTGCCACATTTTGCCCTTGCTGTGAGAGATGTACACAGTGCCACTCTCTACGGCACACACCGTGTAATTAGGATTGGTGGGCGATTGTGCAAAGGCGCGCACATTGGCTTGGTGCGTAGAGGTAGGCTCGCCCGTGTTGGAGAGCATCTGCACAGGGCCATAGTAGTGCCAGCCCGAAAAGGTGGCGTGGTAGGGCACCGTTTCGCTATCATAGATAGAGGCACTGGTGGTAGAGAGGCTTCGTCTTCTACGGATTTTGCTTTTAGGCTTTTCGTAGAAACTATTGTTAAGCTCTGCCTCAGTAGGAAATTCCACAAAGCCCTGAGCGTTAATGTAAGGCTGTACTTCCTTTCGCCATTCTAGGTATTCTTTTTCGTACACACTACGGAATTCCTTTTTTATAGGCGTGTTTTCCTCTTTGGCGTGTGCAAGCCAAGCGGATTTAGGGGGCTTTGCCTGTTTTTTTTCTTTTTTAATAAGCGCGATGGCCTCTGGGTCTAGGTCGTTAGGCGTTTGGTCTCTATAAATTCCGTACAGAGAGTCTACTACAAAGACATTGGGCTTCGGCTTGTGCATTTCTAGGTAGAAGGCTGGCACGGCCTGAGACTGCGCACGCACGCCTATGATGCCCCACAGAAGGCTGGCGCAAAGTAGGTATTTTAATATTTTCATAGATTTAAGCTAAGTTTTTTATTTATGCTGAACGAGGAGGCTCACATTGGTATCTGGGCCGCCCACTTGGTAGTTAAAGGTGAAGTTACAGCAATTGTTGTAGAAGGCTATTACCTCGGCTTTGTAGTTGCCGCGCGGTAGTTTTTTGATGCTTAATAGTGGCAGATTTCCGTAATAATCGGAGATGCCATCAGATAGAAAGGTGTTAGAAGCCTTGTCGATAACCTCGCTGGTATTGTCATCTAAGCGCGTGAGTTTTAGCTTAAATAAAGGGGCAAATGCAGAGCTTCTTCCCTTGAAGTTTACGGTAACATTGAAGCTCACCTCCTTTTCCTCTGGCACCGAGAAGGTGAGGCTGGCGCCAGGCACGGGCGTTTCCACCTGCGTTTGGTCCATATTGAGGGCTTGCTGCGCTTGGGTATCTGCAAAATAAGCCGTGGCGGTGCCGTTGGTAGCGGTGGCTTGCGCTAGGGGTGTCCACTTGATGCCGTCCCAGAAGTAGAATTGCCCTTCGGTGTGGTTAAAGATTAATTGCCCTTTTTCGTTTCCGCTGGGAGGGTTTTGTTTCACCCGAGGGATTAGGATTCCTGCGGAGGAGTCTGGCGTGTCGGGGTTTGTTACTTGAATGTCTAGTGTAGCTTGTGGGGTCTCGGTATTGATGCCCACTTGTGCGTGCAGCCCTGCGCTAAGCCCTGCAAGGCATAGGAATGTGTAAAGTCTATTCATTTATTGTATTTTTTTTTGAGAAAACAAAGTGTGCGAAATTAAGACTTATATTTTACATAAAGTGTAATTTTAACAATTCTGCTTTTTATTTTAATGAAAAGAGTTATTTTTTAGTTCAGTTGTAACATTTTTAATTGAAAGTTTTTTCCACAAAAGCCCTAAAAATATGTTTAAAATCTATTTTCAGCAGGGGTGCAGGGTTTAAATAAAATGCCTACCTTTACGCACACAAAAATTTCGTAACAAAAATCAATTAACTTATGTCAACATTCGTAGTAGTAGGCCTTCAATGGGGCGACGAGGGAAAAGGTAAAATCACCGATGTTCTATCGGCAAAGTCTGATTATGTAGTACGCTTTCAAGGCGGAAACAATGCGGGGCACACCGTGTATGTGGGCGAGAATAAATTTGTCTTGCAACTACTGCCCTCAGGCGTGTTACAATGCCGCGGAAAATGCATCTTGGGCAACGGCGTAGTGGTGGACCCCAAGGCCTTTATGGGTGAAATCGCAAAAATAGAGGAGAAAAATATGCGTACAGACCATGTCTTCATCAGTCGCCGCGCGCATGTAATTATGCCATACCATATCTTGTATGATACCTACCGCGAGGAAGCCGCAGGCAAAAGCTCCATCGGTACCACCAAAAAGGGAATCGGGCCGTGCTATGAGGACAAAGTAGCCCGCATAGGCGTGCGTATGATTGATTTGCTAAACCCTGAAATTTTAAGAGAAAAATTAAAGAAAAATATCGAAACTAAAAATGCAATTTTTGAGAAATTGTATAATAAGCCAGGATTAGATTTCGAAGAAGTGTACCAAGAATATCTTGCCATTGGAGAAAAATTAAAAGAACGCATCGTAGATACAGAACTTGAACTAAACCAAGCGATTGACCGTGGCGACAATGTCCTGTTTGAAGGCGCACAAGCCTTGATGCTCGACATCGACTTTGGTACTTATCCTTATGTAACTTCCTCATCGCCCACCACAGGTGGCGTGTGCGTGGGAGCGGGCGTTCCGCCAACTAAATTGCAACACCTTATCGGGGTGGCAAAAGCCTATTGTACCCGTGTAGGAAACGGACCATTTGTGAGCGAAGATTTCGGAGAGGCAGGAGCCACTATGGCAAGAGTAGGGCACGAGTTTGGTGCTGTGACAGGAAGACCAAGACGATGCGGGTGGCTAGATTTAGTAGCACTTCGCCATGCTTGTATGATTAATGGCACCACGCATTTAGTCATCACCAAATTAGATGTATTGCAAGGTTTTGATAAAATCAAAGTCTGCACCGCTTATGAAACCGAAGATGGCCAAATCATAGATTACTTTACCTCATCTACCACCAAATTGGCCCAATACAAGCCCGTGTATACCGAGCTTGATGGCTTTCACGAAGACATCACACAAGCCAGTAGATTTGAGGATTTGCCAGAAACTGCCCAAAAATACATTCACTTCATTGAGGAATATTTAGGCATTGAGGTATACCTCGTTTCAGTAGGGCCAGAGAGAAGCCAAAACATTATTAGAAAAGAATTGTTCTAAAACACTTAAAAACACACAATGAGCCAACAAAACGAAATTTACCAAAACCCGCTCGCATCTCGCTATGCATCAAGAGAAATGCTATACAACTTTTCGCCCGACAAGAAGTTTGGAACTTGGCGAAAACTATGGATAGCCCTCGCTGAAATCCAAAAAGAATTGGGCTTAGACATTGCCCAAGAGCAAATCGATGAGCTAAAAGCCCAAGCCGAAAATATAGATTACGAAAAAGCAGCGGAATACGAGAAAAAATTCCGTCATGATGTAATGGCACATGTACACACCTTTGGAGATGCTGCACCGAAAGCCAAAGCGATTATTCATTTGGGTGCAACCTCTGCCTTTGTGGGCGACAACACGGATTTAATTCAAATAAAAGATGCACTCGCCATCGTACGAGAGAAACTAGTGAATGTGATTGCTGGATTAAGCAAATTTGCTATGCAATATAAAGATTTGCCTACGCTTGGATTTACGCATTTTCAGCCAGCTCAGCTCACAACCGTAGGGAAGAGAGCCACTTTGTGGTTGCAGAGCGTTTTGTTAGATTTTGAAGAATTGGAATTTAGAATTGATACGCTTAGATTCCGTGGTGTGAAAGGGACGACAGGTACGGCGGCAAGTTTCAAAGAATTGTTCAATGGTGATTATACTAAAATTAAAACTTTAGATAAAAAACTTTCTGAAAAATTTGGGTTTACACAAGTGCTTGGTGTAACAGGGCAAACTTACGATAGAAAAATCGATGCCGAAGTAATGGCACTTTTAAGCAATATTGCGCAATCTGCCCATAAATTCTCTACCGATTTACGCCTTTTGCAGAACTTAAAAGAGGTGGAAGAACCATTTGAAAAAAGCCAAATCGGTTCGTCGGCAATGGCATATAAACGCAACCCGATGCGTTGCGAGCGCATAGGGGCTTTGGCTAAATTTGTGATGACGGTATCGCAAGGTTCTGGATTAGTGGCTGCTACTCAGTGGTTTGAGCGTACGCTGGATGATTCCGCCAATAAGCGGCTCACCATTCCACAAGCATTCTTGGCAATAGATTCCATCTTAGGCATTTGGATTAATGTGCTAGATGGCATCGTGGTGTACCCCAAAATGATTGCCAAGCGAATCAGCGAGGAACTCCCCTTTATGGTCACCGAATATATGATTATGGAGGGCGTGAAAAACGGAGGCGACCGCCAAGACCTCCACGAAATCATTCGCGAGCACTCAATGGAGGCGGCTAAACAAGTGAAAATGGAAGGAAAACCAAACGATTTGGTGGAGCGTATTGTGAATGATGATAAATTCCCAATTGATAAAGCGAAACTACAAGAAGTGCTTGATCCCGTAAATTTCATAGGTTTTGCACCACAACAAACCGAGGATTTTATTGCAGAACACGCTCAGCCGATTTTGGATAAATACCAAGATTTAATCGGTCTGAATTTTGAATTGAAAGTTTAATTTAACCATTTATTTTAACATACTAAAAAAGCCGTTCGCGAGAACGGCTTTTTTAGTGTTAAGAGAAAGTGGTTATTCGTTTATGGGAGGGAATACGAATCCTTCTCCATTATCTTGATTTACAAATTTAGCGTTGCTTGGCATTGGTAAATTTTTCTGACTTTTAGACCAATCCCAAATTTCAGTTTCGTCTTCTGTGATTTCTCCTGTTTCACGATTAAGCTTTTTTCCATTCATTGGGTAGTATAGTAATAGCCCATCATCATCTGGATTTACCATTTTCCATACATTATCTTTAATTTGTTGGTCTGTTCTAGCTGTTTTCCAGAATCTAACTTCACGAATTAATTCGTTTGAACTACTGATCCAGAGACCTGTTAAGCCATATTTTCCTGTTCTGATTTCACGATTGGCCACTAGCTGTCCATTTACATAAACTTTTGTGAATTTTCCGTCATATACAAATGAAAGCATATACCATTTATTTGGTTCTGCAGATAATTTATCAGAAGGAATATCAATTTGAGAGGCTCCAGTTTTAATTTGTAATTGATTAGGTCTAATTGTAACATCACCAAATCTAGTAAAAATTTCATCTAAAGCATCTGCATTTTTTACAGTTTTTGTACCGGCGATAGATCTGTTGTTTTGGCTGTATTCCGAACGATTAACCATAACCTCCATAGTCCATTGATCAACTTTGAAGTCATCCTCAAACATTTCTCCATTCGCAGTTCCACTGCCGGCCAATTTTAGTACTTTGGTAATTATTTTTTGATTAAGTACTAAAATAGCTTCTGATTGTCCTTTTATGACATCAGCACTCCCCCCTATGATTTTAATTGGAAGGGCATAATCCCCTTCTCTTGAGAATTTTAAATCTTTAAGTTGGATTGGTATGCTAGAAGAGATGTAGTTAGGTTTGATGCTAACGCTACTTTTTGCATTATACATATCTTTTGGGAGCATGATGTATGATGTCCCATTTTCTTTATTGTATGCTTCTAGTTGCTTCTCATCTCCATATTCAATTGTGGCAAATGAATTTTTATTTTCTTTGTTTACTAAATTAAGTTTCAATTCATCAATTGTTGAAGACGCACCTTCAGCAACGAAAGCTTGTAAGCTTTGTTGTGTGAAATAGATGCCTTGATGGCTGGTATAGTCCTCTGTAGGCTTGTTGTATAACTCGTCTTGACACCCATTTATCATTAAGAATGGGACTAGGAATAATATTATCTTTTTCATTTTTGTTTAGTTTAATTTATTGAAAATTTCCTGGATATTTTTGATTACCATAGTATAGAGCTTTTCTTATCCATTTGTAAGGTGGATCGTTAGGATAGTCATATTCCATATGATAACTTCCAATACCGCCTATGCGTTTTCCGCTAGGTAGATCCAATGTAGCATAATCACAGAATTGAATCCCTCCCTCCATTTTGTTAAGCTCTGGTCTTGCCTCGCTTCTGTATCGAGTGATACCACCTGTTTTCCAAGTTTGTTCAAATTCTACTGTAATAATGGTTTTTCTTTCCCAATTATCTAGGTGAGGTTTAGTTATTTTGTCTAATACAGAAGTGGTTGTGGAATTCCAATAAGCTTGATAGATATAATGATCTATCATTTTAGATGTTTCTGTAGATAATAAGTAAGGTTCACCATCCATTACGAGCATTTTTCCTTGAGGGTTTAGTCTATTGTAAAGTGTTTCTATGAATAGTTGCATATTGTGGTTTCCCTCAATTGTTTGACCATTGGCTAAACTCCCAGAATGCCCATAATTAGGTTCATAATCAATGTCAAATCCATCAAGATTATATTTTTCAATGGTATCGCAAATAGCATTAGCATAGGCTTTTACACCTTCTCTGAAATTGCCATTACCTTTCTCATTTACCCAAAAAACAAAGGGGTCTTTTCCTTCTGGGGTAAGTTGATCGCCTAAACTTTGAATAATCCAGCATAAAAGAGCCTTTCCGCCTTTTACTTCTTGGAAGAATTTAAGGTCTTCTTGTTGTTCTTTAGATAGATTTCCTCTTGTACCCCAAAGAGATACAAAGTCTACGCTATCTGGAAGGGCTTTTAAGTAGTTTTGCGGGTTGGAGCCTTTACCTGTCCAGTTTCCAAACCACCCAAAACCTTTCACATGAGGTGTTTTTCTGTATTCTCTTAGTTCTTTATAATAATCCCTCAAATGTGGAGGCAAATCTTCTTCAGATTTAGCTTCTAATAATGGGACTAATCGAGTTAAACCTTTTTCATTATCAAAAGTAGTTCTTTCGGTGTCATTCCAGTCGCTACAGCTTGTAACAAAACTAGCGATAAAAATCGATAATAATATTTTAGTTACTTTTTTCATTTTTTTAATTTTGTTGTTTTGGTCTATTATTTCTCACCCACCATAATTTAGTAGATCCTTGATCGTCTCCGCCAAGCAGAGCTGGTACTTCTCTCATACTAGGGTTTGATGTATATTCAGTTGGAGCATATGAGAATCTTTCTGGTGCATAACAATTGTTGCAGCCAATTCTTCCGGGAGCAGATTGGTCAAATGGCCTCATAATATATGGGTAGCCTGTTCTTCTATATTCTGTCCAAGCTTCTACTGCATTTGGATATAGTGCTAAATATTTTTGGGTTAATATTTTTTGTAAATGTTGTTCCGTTTCATCAACATTATCCCATATGTCGCTCCAATTAGGAGAAGTGTTGCCGGCAGCGAGGTTGAAGGAGTAAGGATCTGACCAAGTTCCAAATTTGTAACCTCTTGTTGTTAAATTTTTAGGTCTACTATTAGATGTTAGATATATTTCAACACCACTTGAAATATTATTTTCTTGGAAAGATGTTTTTACGCCTTGCTCATAAAGTGTTTGTGCATCTTCGCTTATTAAGCCATACAACGCAGCCTCAGCCTTTAAAAAATATGTTTCTGATGCTCGGTACCAATATAATGGTGAGTTTGCTTGGACTTTAGGTTTTGCTGCTGCAGTGATTGCATAATCAGTCTTGGGTAATTTATTTTCTGGAGCAATTCCGTTATATTCTCCTCTTGCAGGGGTAAAATAAACTTCTAGTCTAGGGTCTTTGTATCCTACTAAATAAGACCAAATTGTTGTCCCCATTCTAGTTTCTCCATATTCTTCTACAGATGCAATCATCGAATTCAATAAAGGTAATTTTGCAGAAGAGCCTATTTTAGCTTCTTCGTCTGGAGATGTTATAACTCCACCGTTTGCAGGATTTAAAGCTTTGTCTATGTATTCTTGGGCGAGGGCGTGGTCTTTAAAATGAGATCTCACTGCCATTCTCAGCATTAAGGAGTTTGCGAATTTCACCCATTTTTTGGCGTCACCATCATAAATGACATCATAGTCTTTTAGTAGCTTATTTTGAACATCTTTTAAGGTTTCAACACTCTTAGAAAGATCTGCTAACATATGTTTGTAGACTTCCTCTTGTGAGTCAAGTTTTGGAGCAATATCTCCTTTCCCTGCATTTGAGTACACAATCGGACCGAAAACATCAGTCGCTCTTAACCATCCTGCGATTTTTACAATGTTTGCCAAAGCAAATACTTGTTGGTCATACGGATCTTTTGAGTCTTTGGCTAAAACATTGATTTCTTGCCATTCTCTAAATAGATTTGAGTAGAAGTTCTTTTGAGCATAGCCCATTCTTCCTTCATTAAAATTCCAGTTAGCCTCTGTATTAAATCCCCAGTTGTTATTATTTCCGAAATAGCCGATGTAATTACCAGAAGAGATTAAATCTGTGTTTTGTAAATCGTTACCAGGTCCCGTTGTTTTATCTGGAGATCCAATTGGTATCACCAGTTGCTGCATTTTCATAAATGGAGCGCCATATGCTAGACCTCCTTGTTTGTATTCTTCATCTGTTACCCCGTAAACATCTGTATTGATGTCTTGAAAATCGGTACAAGCAGAGAAGAAAGCTAATATAGCTAATACTATTATATTTCGTTTCATTTGAATTTTATTTAATTATTATAATCCGAATTTTAAACTAACTCCTATGTTTCTTAAACTTGGGAGCATGAAGTAATCAAATCCTTGTCCTAAATATCCAGTTGACGCCGTTAATTCAGGGTCGTATGGTGCTTTGTTATATATCATCCAAAGGTTTGTTCCTATGATGGATAAGCTTAAATTTTTGATGTTTCCGCCTAGTAGCTCTTTATTAAATGTATAGCCTATGCTTGCTTGTTGTAGTCTAACATTGGTTGCACTATATGTGTTGTAAGAGTCTAGATTGTAGACAACATCATAGAATGTTCTAGGATCAACTAGGATGTTTCCAAGCTCTACCCCATTTGCATCTCTTGACTCTGCAGATCTTTTAGAAACGCCATATTTGTCAAGTGCTGCTTGAGTTTTGGAAATAACAATACCTCCAAGGCGAGCATTGAATAAGAGGTATAAATTAAATCCTTTGTAGTCGAATGAGTGGCTCCACCCAAGATTCCAATCAGGATTTATGCTACCAAGTTTAAATGGTTTTACTTTTTCTGTTACTAAGCCTCCTCCAGGATTGTATTCAAAGTACCCATCTTGGTCTCTTTTAATTTGCTCAAAACCATAAACATCTCCGAATGAGCCTCCTTCCTCAAGAATATATCGTCCTAATTGGATGCTCTTGATTGGAATAGTTTGCCCATTTACAGGGTTTTTAATATCTCCTCCTAAGGCTACAATCTTGTTGCGGTTTGCTGTTGCAGTAACGGTCGTGTTGTATTTCAAATCTTTGGTGATTCTTTTGTTAAATCCGAGCGTTGCTTCTATACCTTTGTTTTCAAGATTACCAGATTGGTAGTACATGAATTTATACCCAGAAGTTCCAGATAGCGATGCACTGATTAGCTGATCAAGAGTATTGGACTTGTATAATGTTACCCCCAACGAAAGAGCATTGTTGAACATTTTAGCATCCATACCTACCTCCCATGAGCGGGTAGTTTGTTTTGAGTATTCGCTTAATGGATAAAACTCAAAGGCATCGATACTACCTCCATTGATTTTTCTAGTAACGGTACCTTTTGTGATCCCTGTTTTAGTTAATGGAGAAGCTACATCTGTGTAAGATGCTCTCACTTTTAAATAACCAAGAGTAGGTTTAATGCTTGCCTTTAAATTTGGAGATAATAACTCTGTTACAACAGCAGATAAACCAACTGATGGATAGAATACCCATTCGCTATCTGTGTTCACGAGCTTAGAGTTTCTATCTGTTCTTCCAGTTAAAGTCAAGTATAAGGCGTTGTTCCATGAAATTTCAGCAGAAGAGAAGAATGCATAGTTTCGTTCTCTGCTATTTCCTCCTGTTTCCGATGGAGTGGATTTAGATGGATCTATATTCGTGTAGGTGAATTTGTTAGGCACTAGTAATAATTGCCCTCCATATCCGCGACCTTTTGCATCTGAATCCTCGAAAGATGTACCTACATTCAGATTGATGTTGAAGTCAGATAAGAAGTCTTTATTATAGTTTAAGATAGCATCTGCATATCTTTGCTTAACAAAATCAGAGGAGTAAGTATATCTTCCTTTTGGTCCTGCAAAAATATTGTTGGTTGAGGCATATCGCTTATCTTCTCTTTCTCCGAATGTGTTATCAAGTCTAAAACGGGTTGATAAATTTAAATGTTTGCTAAAATCGTACTTAGCCGATGCATAGAACATAAATCTGTCTTTCGCTTCAGGTCTTAAATTTCTATAAGAGATCCAATAAGGGTTATCGATTCCCATACCCATATCGCCAGGGCTCCAATACTGAGTATTGTAACCAAGTCCTGCATCGTATCTTTCAAAATATTTCTCTTGATCAAAGTTTCTACCTCTTGGATATAAGTAAGCTCCTACAATAGGGTTGAAATATGTACCAAAAGAGATCATGTTGTTTGAATATTCTCTTACATAGCTAGCAGATGCATCTAAGGTGAGTTTCTCGTCAAATAATTTTGCCGTATTTCTTAAAGTAGCATTGTATCTATGGTATTTATTGTTAGGCACAATTCCATCGGCATTCACAGCAGAGGCTGAAAAAAAAGTCTGGTTAATTTTATTTCCAGTAGATAAATTAAATGAATTGTTGTAAGTAAAGCCAGTTTGGAAGAAATCTTTTGGATTATAATCGCTTGGCTCATCCAGTTTTTTACCCCAAGACCAATATGAACCGTTTTCGCTTCCATATGTGTTTTGAAATTCTGGCATTATAAATGGGGATGAGGTTTCTACCGATGTAGACACATTAATAGAAGTTTTACCTTCAGACCCGCGTTTTGTGTTTATTAAGATAACACCATTTGCTGCATTAGCTCCGTAAAGTGCAGCAGCCGCAGGCCCACTCAATACGTTTACGCTTTCTATATCCTCTGGATTGATGCTTGAAATTCCTTCTCCAGATGTGCTACCACCAAATCCAGTTCCATCGCCTCCACGGTTAGCAGAGTTTATCATTGGAATACCATCAATTACATAAAGCACATTGTTGTTACCTTCAATAGACTTAGCCCCGCGCATCACAACCTTAGTAGCTCCACCAACACCGGATGCACTTCTATTGATTTGTACCCCAGCAACTTTACCATTCAAGCTATTTACAAAGTTTGCATCCTTTACACGAGTAAGCTCCTCTTGATCCAACTTTTGAATGGTATAACTCAACGCTTTTTCTTCTCTTTTGATACCCAAGGCCGTCACCACCAAATCATCAAGTGCAACATTGTTACCTATACCGTAAATACCTTTTCCAAAAAGGTTGCTCACATACATCTCGCCATTATTGAAATCGACATTTACTGGTAAATTTGCAGAAAGGTAATCCCCAATATCTGCAAGACTTTCGTCTTTGAAGTCAACAGGACTAATGTTGATGTCTTTTAAATCCTCTTTGTTAAAATGAATTTTAACATTTGTTCGGCTCTGTAGAGAGCTCAAGAAATCGGCTAGGGGAACTTCTTGTGTAACCTCATAGCTGATCTTTCCTTCATTCACCTGTGCATAAGTTTGCATTTGCCCCAAGGCAAAACACAGGCACGCACTCATTAGAATTTTTTTCATGTTACATTATTTATTCTTTTGTTGTGTAGAATTATCTTAGCTAAAGTACGCCTAATTATACTATTTGTCAAATTTACGCAATGTGATTTCTATCATAGAATATTTTTTTAGGTGGGAGAGCGCCCGAACAATTTTCTGTAGTTTTGGTTTAACTTAGGTGTCTGGTCTTAATTTTTGAAATTTTATAGTTTATTTTTTCGATCTTACAAAGAGGTGTAAGATATACAATAATGTGGTGTTGAAATTTAATTGAAAACATAATTTAGATGGAATCTAAATAAAAGTAGTAGTTGGTTGTCGCTTAAGTTTCAAAATTGCATAAAATATGAATTATGGATAATATTAATATCTTTGCCAACGAAAATTTAATTATAAACAATGAAAGTTAAAGGTTTAGGTTTTTTATTATGTTTTTATTTCATGTGGGGCTATGGGCAAAATTGTCTCTCGCTTGAGGTGGAAAGTGATAATGCTTATTTGAAAAACAATCAATGGGTGATAGATGATTGTGGGAGTGGTTGTAAGGATTTGAAAGCAATATATACTCCTATGTACAACACAAATACTTATGAAGTGAAGCCAGGGAAATACGCGGAGATAAATATAGAAAAAGATACTCGCATAGCTGTTTTGCCTGATCGATATTCAAAAAAAGTTAAGCTACCGTTTAAGTTCGAACTCTATGGAGAGGTGAAAGACGAAATAGTTTTTGGTGAAAATGGTGTCATCTCTTTTGATCCTAAGTGGGAGGAACAATATTGCCCTCAATTTCCTTCACAAAAAATAAACGCAAGCGACAAAGGTTCTCTATTGACTCATACAATCTTCGGAGCAATGCAAGATTTGTCATTTCCTGAATCAAATTCAAAATCGGGAATTTATTATAGAGTCGAGGGTAAATTTCCTTGTCGCAAATTTGTAGTAACATATTTCGAAGCCTATCAATTTGGCTGTGAACAAACATCTACATTTCAAATAATTTTAGAGGAGTTAACTAATAAAATTTATATAAACATCAAAAATAAACCTCAGCAATGTGGTGTGGCGGGCAAAAAAACAGCCCTAGGAATTCGTGGTGCAGGAAGAACGGAGGGAATTGCACCCCGAGGTAGAGATACAGGCGTTTGGAGTGCAAAAGAAGAGGCTTGGGTGTTTATGCCTTCTGGTAAAGAAACTTCTGAGGTGAAATGGAAATTAGAAGATAAACAGTATGACGGGAAATTGTTAAAAATATGTAAAGATAAAGCATTACCTAAACATTTTATTACCAGTGTGGTGTATAAAATAGGGGGTAAAGAATACTACAAAAATGAGCGTAAAATCAATATTTCAATTGATAATAAAATTCCGATTCTTAAACAAAAAGCAATAGAGAAAAGTTTCTGTTTTACAGAAAAAAAAACAAATTTAATGGATTTAGCCAAGGGTTTTTTGCATAACGATGTCTCAAACTTTGATATCGCTTTCTACGAAAGAAGCAATTACACGGCTCAAATAAATAATCCAGAAAATTATACGCTCTCGGGCGATAAAAAATTATATGTGAAAATCGTGAATAAAACGAATTCAGATTGTTTTCAAACGGCGGTTTTAACTATAAAACATGCCAAAATGGAAATGAAATCAACCAATATTACACTTAGCAATACAAGCAATACTACAAAGGATAATTTCGCATTAGTGTATCTTAAAAATTTAATTTTTAAATATATAGATTTCAAAATTAAAATTGAATATTTTGAATCAAAAGACGACGCCAAATCAGGAAGGAATGCAATAAGAAATGTAGAAATGAAAGATGGCGAAAGAAAAACCATTTGGGCAAAATTAACTTTAAATGACGCTTGTGAGAATGTAGAGCCTTATGCAATAAATTTAATCATGAAACCATCTTTAAAAGTGAATGACATAGATCAAGCCTTGCAATTGCCAAAACTGTGCGATAATGGAAATGATGGGAAAGAAAATTATGATATATTGAGTTTTATGAGAGCCGAGGCTGCTGAGGTAAAAACCAATGCTTCAGATAAAATAGTAGGTGTTTACTCTAACTTTGTCAATGCCAAATATGGTAATGGCCCACTCAATAGAATAGATAAGGATATTATAGAAAACAATAAAGGCTACTTGTATGTGAAAGTGCAGTCTGTCGATGGTAGAGTGGGAATAGCTAAGGTGAGAGTGAAGGCAAACTTTAGTCAAGTAGAAATTGATAAAAATTATACTAAAAATATTCATTTCAATGATTCGATGGTAAATAGTAGCTATACACTAGATCTGAATGCCATAAAAAATCAATTAATTAAAGATTCAAAATATCAAGAAAGAGAGCTAGAGATTAAATATTACGATAATGCTAGCAATGCCAATAGTGGAAACGATAATGTGATAGCAACTACTGCTCATGTTAAATACAAAAGTGTACAAGACTTTAGCCAAACATATTACATAAGATTTCAGCTAAAAAGCCAAGAATGCTATACAGTGACAAATGTGCGCGTGAACTTCTACAACCCAAGGATAGAGAAAAAGGAAATTTATGCCTGCGCATCGCAAGCGGATCGGGAGTTGGTGACTTTTGCAGATTACACCAACGAGATTATGGGCGGAGAAAATAAGACCAAAAAATATCAAATTAGCTATATTTTCAACGGAACAGAAATCACTCAAAAAACATTTAGCATTAATCAGCCAGAAACCATTCAAGTAAAAGTTTCTCAAACTATAAATAATGAAAAATTCAGCAATATTTATCCTGTTAAATTCATTTTGTCGAGGCCACCGCAAGTCAAAGAAAAAACAGATATTGTAATCAAAGAAAAACAATGTTTTAATGCATTTTACGATGAAGACGGAAATGAAGTAATTGGTGCTGAAATTGCATTTGATGAGGCATTCAAGAAAAAAATCACAAGTAATCTCTCTAATGTAGAATTTGAATTTTACAAAAAATACGAAAATGGTAATTTATCTGAGCCAATTACAGATGGAAGTGTTTTTGCCGAAGCTAAACACACCCTTCTGTATGCCAAAGTTACAGATTCCAAATCGGGATGTTTTGCTATATCAAAACTAGATGTAGCTGTGGAGTTTTTCCCAAAAGTTGTTTTAGACAGAAGCCAGAACATCAAAATAGAATCTTGTACGCCAGATGGTAGTGGCGGTATTTTTAATTACGACGATATTCAAGAAAAATTATTCAAAAGAGCCGAGCACCCAGACTGGAAAGTGCAATATTTCTTGTCTAAAAACGAAGCTATCAATAACGAATATCCAGAACAAAATACCATAGGCGTTAAGTTTCAAGACCCAATCAAAACAGTATATGCTCGTGTGGAAAATCCACATGGATGTTTTGCCATAGCAGAGGCTGATTTGTATTCATTCTATCCGCCGAAATTAGAGGCAGGAAAAGTGTATGAGTTGTGTGATTCGAATTTTGACCAAAAGATGAAAATAGATTTAGAAAAACTAAAAACTTTAATATTTGCAGATGATAACGAAACAGGGGTGATATTCCATTTTTACACCTCTCAGGCAGATTTAGATTCAAAAAATAATGAAATTATGCCTGAAAATGAATTTAGTGTAAGAAATTTACCAAGCACAATCTTTGTTCGTTCAGAGCGTAAAGGCCTGCCTTGTTATTCAGAGCAAACAATTGCGGTGGAATTCAAACAATTTACGACCCTTGAAACCAAAACTTTGAGAGAGTGCGAAGGCGAAAAAGATTTAGCTATTTTCAATCTAAAAGAAAATCAATTGCCAAACAGCACATACAAATTCTTCCGCACGATGGATGATTTGCAAAATGATACCAATCCGATTGCCAATATTGAAGCTTTTGAATCACCAAATGCTGAGGTTTTTGCAAAAGTTCAGTCGGGAGAAGATTGCCCTGCGTTGCAGAAATTTATTTTGGCGGTAAATAAACGCCCAGAATTTTCATTTGACGAAGTTACTTTTTGTGTAGGGGGAGAAACAGAAATTGTTCCAAATATTGAAAATGAAACATCGGGTTTAACATTCAAATGGTTCAATCCAAAGAGCGAAGTAATAGGGGAGAGCAAAACCATCAGCGGAATCAATGAAATAGGGACTTATGCGCTTGAAATCACCAATGCAAATGGTTGTTCTACCAAAGTTTCGTTTGAAGTGAAAAATTCGCCGAAACCAGAAATCACCAAAATCACCGTAGAAAATGATAAAATCATTATTTCTACCGCAGATTCTGAATTCGCGATTGAGTATTCCGCCGATGGGGTAAACTGGCAAGATTCAAACATTTTCGAAAAACAAGAAAAAGGAAGGCGCATGGTATATGCTCGTTACAAAAAATATGGATGCGCTGTGAGTAAAGAAGCACTTGTACTTGATTTGTACAATGTTATCACCCCAAATGGCGATGGCAAAAACGATGTATGGGAAGTGAAAGATTTAAATGTTTTTGGCAATCAAGATGCCAAGCTCAGAATTTTTGATAGAAATGGATTCTTAATTTATGAGCAACGGGGCCACTCACAATTGAAATGGGATGGTAAAAAGAACGGGCAAAAGCTCCCGTCTACGGATTACTACTATATTTTAGATTTGCCAGATGGTAGAACATACAAAGGAAACATCACGGTGAAAAATTATTAAAAATCGGATTTTGCATGATTTTTTAGATTAAAAAAATGCATCAAATTCCAAATTAATACCAATCGGTTTGTGGATGCAAAATCACAAACCGATTTTTTATTAAAACTAAAACCTAAAAAATATCAATATAAAATTATACGGGATAAATTCGTATATCCACACATCTATTTTGTAAATTTGTAGCTTAAAATTTAAACAACAATGGATTCAAAAGTAATTTTAATGATTTTAGATGGTTGGGGACAAACTCAGAATGCTGAAGTTTCAGCCATCGCTCAAGCAAAAACCCCATTTATAGATTCATGTTATGGTAAATACCCACACGCAGAGCTTAATACATCTGGTATGGCTGTGGGATTGCCAGAAGGTCAAATGGGTAACTCAGAAGTAGGTCACATGAACATCGGTGCAGGTCGCGTGGTGTACCAAAACTTAGCTAAAATCAATTTAGCCATTGAGCAAGGTACTTTGGCTGAGCAATCAGAACTTAAAAAAGCATTCCAATTTGCTAAAGATAACAACAGAGATTTACATTTTATAGGATTAGTTTCAGATGGAGGGGTGCACTCTCACATCAATCACTTAAAAGGCTTGCTAAAAGCTACCAAGGAATTCGGTATCACAGATAATGTGTACATTCACGCCTTTACAGATGGTAGAGATTGCGACCCAAAAAGTGGTAAGAAGTTTATAGAAGAAACCATCGAGTGCGGAAAAGAAAATGTAGGTAAATTAGCGTCTATCGTAGGGCGTTACTACGCAATGGATAGAGATAAAAGATGGGCGAGAGTTAAATTAGCTTATGATGCTATGGTAAACGGAGTGGGAGAAAAAACTACCGATCCAGTAGCTGCTATCCAAGCGTCTTATGACGAAGGAGTAACAGATGAGTTCATAAAACCAATCGTTTGCACAGACGACAGCGGAAATCCAATCGCTAAAATCAAAGACGGCGATGTTGTTGTATTCTTCAACTTCCGTACAGATCGCCCAAGACAAATCACCGAGGCACTTTGCATTCAAGATTTCCCAGAAGAAAACATGAGAGCATTGGATCTTTACTATGTAACCATGACTTGCTATGATGAAACATTCAAGAAAATTCATGTTATTTACAACGAAGATTTATTGCAAAACACCATGGGAGAAGTCCTAGAAAGTGCAGGGAAAAAACAAATCAGAATCGCAGAAACAGAAAAATATCCGCATGTTACATTCTTCTTCTCAGGAGGTAGAGAAGAGCCTTTCAAAGGCGAAAGTAGAATCCTTTGTAATTCGCCAAAAGATGTAGCTACTTATGATTTAAAACCAGAAATGGCAGCAAATTGCATCAAAGATAGCATTATCCCAGAATTGCAAAAACAAGAAGCAGATTTCATTTGTTTAAACTTTGCAAACGCAGATATGGTAGGTCACACAGGCGTTTTTGAAGCAGCTGTGAAAGCTTGCGAAACAGTAGACGCTTGCGCAGAAGCTGTGACTAAAGCAGCAGTAGAAAATGGCTACAGCGTTGCCATCATCGCAGATCACGGTAACTCAGACATTATGATTAATCCAGACGGAACGCCAAACACACAACACACTACCAATCCAGTGCCTTTCTTCTTCATCACTCCAAACAATGATGCAAAAGTAAAAGATGGAAAATTAGGTGATTTAGCGCCAAGTTTCTTGAAATGGATTGGTGTAGATGTGCCAAAAGAAATGACTGGAGACATAATCATCGAGCGTGTATGATCAAAAGTAAATTAATCGCCATAGATTTCGACGGAACCATCGTAGACGATGCCTATCCAGCAGTAGGGCGTGCCAAGTTCTTTGCATTCGAAACATTGAAGAAACTGCAAGCAGATGGTCATCGTTTAATCCTTTGGACATATCGTCACGGCAAAGAATTGGAAGACGCTGTAAATTTCTGTAGAGAAAACGGCGTTGAGTTTTATGCCGTAAACAATAGTTTTGAGGGCGAGAACTTTAACCCAGAAAAAGCCAGCAGAAAACTGAATGCCGATATTTTTATCGATGATAGAAACCTTGGCGGATTTCCTGGTTGGGGCGAAGTCTATAAGATTATCAACGAGAGAATTCAATTCAATATCGAGGAACACGGAGAGCATAAGTCTAAAAAGAAAAAAGGCTGGTTCGGTTTCTAAAATTGAATGAAATAATCCCATAAATCATTTAGATTTATAGCTAAAACGAGTATCTTTGTACATCAAAAGGTACTCGTTTTTTTGTGCCTAAATTTAAAAATATAGTAAAAATGATTTTTTTAAAGAATGCAGAAGAATTAGAGCTGATGTATCAAAGTGCTCAATTAGTTTCTAAAACCTTAGGCGAAATAGCCAAAATTATAAAACCAGGAGTTACAACACAACAAATCAATGATTTGGGCGATGAATTTATAAGAGATAATGGCGGGTATCCTGCCTTTTTAGGAATGTATGATTTCCCAAAATCACTTTGTATCTCGCCCAATGAGCAAGTCGTGCACGGGATTCCAAACGATGAGCCATTGCAAGAAGGCGATATAGTGTCGGTAGATTGCGGTGTGTACATGAACGATTTTTACGGAGACCACGCCTATACCTTTGCTGTGGGCGAGGTAGATGCCGAAACTGAAAAGCTTTTAAAAATCACCAAAGAAAGCTTGTATGAAGGAATCCGAGCATGCCGAAAAGGAAATCGCATTGGCGACATAGGGCATGCCATTCAGCATTATTGCGAGCGCGAGGGCTATGGCGTGGTGCGCGAGCTAGTAGGGCACGGGCTAGGGCGAAAAATGCACGAAGACCCGCAAGTGCCAAATTACGGAAGACGCGGAACAGGGAAAGCTATCAAAGACGGATTGGTTTTAGCCATAGAGCCGATGATAAATATGGGGACAAAACGCGTGAAATTCCACAAAGACGGCTGGACGGTTACGACACGAGACAATAAGTATTCAGCACATTTTGAGCACGATGTGGCCGTTGTAAATGGTGAGCCGAAGCTACTTTCAACATTCCAATACATTTACGACGCGCTTGGCATTGAATCAGACGAAGAACAAGAATTTTTATTTAAATAAAATTTATATTTAAAATATGGGGAAAAGCAAGGAATTCATATTCTTGCTTTTTTTGTTTTTAATGAATACCTTTAAGCCCCGAAATCAAAAAGAATGCTCAATACTTTAGCTAAAAAAATACTGAATTTGGTGCCGCGTCCATGGTTGATTCGCATGAGTTATCTCGCGCGTCCTATTTTAAGTGTTTTGTATAAAGGAAATAAGTTTCAAGACCCAATCGATGGCAAAAAATACCGAAAATTGTTGCCTTATGGCTACCACACAACGAGGGAAAATGCACTAGCACCAGGTAGCTTGTCGCTTGAGCGTCATCGATTGATGTGGCTGTATCTTCAGCATGAAACAAAATTCTTTAAACAAGAAAATCTAAAAGTGCTACACATTGCACCAGAGCAATGCTTTTATTCACGATTTAAAAAGCAAAAAAATCTTGAATACACCACACTGGATTTGGAATCTCCCATTGCAGACATTAAGGCAGATATCTGCAATATGCCGTTGCCAGATAATCATTTTGATGTCGTTTTTTGTAACCATGTTCTAGAGCATATCCCAAACGACCAAAAAGCTATGCAGGAGCTTTTTAGAGTAATGAAACCTGGAGGGTGGGGTATTTTTCAAGTGCCCATGAAGCCTGGGCTAGCCGAGACTTACGAAGATTTTAGCATCACTACACCAGAGGAGCGCCAGAAGCATTTTGGGCAATACGACCATGTTCGCTGGTATGGAGATGATTATTTTGACCGACTAAAAAAATCAGGCTTTAAAATAATAAATCAAGAGTTTGTTTTAAAATTTACACTAGACGAAATCAAGTATTTTGCTTTGGCTCCACAAGAGCTTTTGCCTGTTGTCTACAAGCCTGCTCGGGATTGATTAAATGATATTTGTTACTTTAAAAAATTAATGTTATTTAAATATTTGTTTGTACATTTACCACTATTGTATAGTAAATGTCTTATAAGCATGAAAAAGAATAATATTAAACTTAAAAATTTATTGATTTTTGCAAGCTTTTTGTCAAGTGGAATCGCTTTTTCACAAATGAAGATAGAAGGCGTTGTGAAATCGGTCGAAGGATATCCTGAGGTAGGAGCATTGATTAGTATAAATGGCTCTGAAGTTACAGAAACAGATTCAGAAGGAAATTATGTTTTGGAGGTTTTTCCGAACCAAATTCAGTCTAAAACCTTTACTTTAAATGTAGAAGGTCTTGATGGTAAAGTAGCTTCTAAAGTATTCGATTTCACAGATGGTACCAATGTGAGAAATGATTTTATTTTACATGGAATTGTGCTTGACGATGTTGTAGCGATCGGTTACGGTAGTGTGAAAAAATCGGATTTAACGGGGGCGGTAACAGCTATTTCTTCAAAAGATTTTAATGAAGGAGTAATAAGCTCTCCAGAGCAATTAATTCAAGGTAAAGCTGCTGGGGTTCAAATTACAAGTAATGGTGGTGCGCCTGGTTCTGGTTCTATGATTAGAGTGAGAGGTACGGCGTCATTGAACGCTTCAAATGATCCGTTAATCGTAATTGATGGTATGCCAATTGACAATGGAGGTATTAATGGAGCTGCCAATCCTTTGGCTTTAATTAATCCAAATGATATTGAATCTTTCAATATTTTGAAAGATGCGTCTGCTGCAGCTATTTATGGTAATAGAGCTACGAATGGAGTAATCATTATTACAACAAAAAAAGGGAAAAGTGGAGACATAAGAGTTAATTACAATGCCACTACTTCAATTTCTGAAAAATTCGGAGAAATTGATATGTTAAATGCAGATGAATATAAACAAATAGCCAATAAATATTTATCTCCGGATAAGCTAGCCTTAATGGGCAATGCCGACACCCATTGGCAAAATCAGATATATAGACTAGCTGTAGGATTTGACAATAATCTATCTATCTCTGGAGGGATTGGTAGGGTGCCTGTAAGGTTATCGGTTGGATATTTAAATCAAGATGGTATTTTAAAAACCAACAATATAGAAAGAACTACTTTAGGTTTAAATATTAATCCGAGATTATTTGATAATCATTTAGCAATTAATATCAATGCAAAAGGAACTTATGCAGAAAATAGATTTGCGAGTACAGAAGCGATTGGTTCTGCGGTCTCTTTCGCTCCAACTCAGCCTGTTTTTGCTCCGAATATGTCTCAATTTGGGGGGTACTGGACATGGGTGAATTCTGATGGTTCCCCAAATGTGAATGCAACAAAGAATCCTCTGTCTTTGCTTAATCAAAGATTTGATTATTCATATGTAAGAAGAGTGCTAAGTAATATTCAGTTTGATTATAAATTTCACTTTTTGCCAGATTTAAAAGTGAATTTGAATTTAGGTTTGGATTATTCTGATTCGAATGGGAGCGTAACTCAATTACCAACCTTATCAACTGTTTATGCGGATAAAGGAAATTTTAGAAAGTATAGTCAAGTTAAGAAGAATAGATTACTAGAATTATATTTTAATTACACAAAACGTCTTGAGCAATTAGATTCTGATTTAGATTTAATGGTAGGGTATTCATACCAAAAATGGAATGAGAATGTTCCTTTCTCTCCTACCAAAAACGGTTTAGGTGTTTTGAGTCCTGTATCGGGGGTTGATTTCTTTACTCAAAATATTTTGCTTTCATATTATGGAAGACTTAATTACACTTTAAAGGATAGATATTTGTTAACGGCAACAGTTCGTAGAGATGGTTCTTCAAGATTTAATGAAGATAATAGATTTGGTATTTTTCCATCAGTTTCATTGGCTTGGAGATTAGATAAAGAGCCATTTTTAGAAGATATTGATGCTATCTCAACTTTTAAAATTAGAGGAGGCTGGGGAGTTACCGGTCAGCAAGATATAGGTTCTAATTATCCATATTTACCAATATACAGTGAGTCAGATAGTAGTACAAGGTATTTATTTGGAAATACATACTATAATTTGCTTAGACCTAATGGTTACGATTCTGATATTAAATGGGAAACAACAAAAACAGGAAACATAGGTTTAGATTTTGGCTTGTTAAGAGATAGAATTTTATTTAATGTTGATGCATATAAAAGAAAAACTTCAGATTTGTTAAGTGTTGTACCAGTCCCTGCGGGAGCTAATTTTACCAATTTACTTTTGACTAATGTTGGAAATATGGAAGCAAAAGGTCTTGAGGTTTCAGCTGTGGTAAAAGCGATTGAAAAAGAAGATTTTTCATGGGATATGACATTTAATGCAACATGGCAAGATTCAAAAGTTACGAATTTATCGGTAACAAATAATCCAAATCAAAAAGTGCAAACAGGAGGGATTAATGGTATCATAGGAGCTACAATCCAAGTTCAAGCTGTTGATCATAAACCAAATTCGTTCTATGTTTATGAGCAAATATATAAAGATGGAAAACCAATAGAGGGAAAGTATGTAGACTTCAATAAAGATGGAGTAATTAACGAACAAGATTTAAGACCTTACGAGTCCCCATTGCCTAAATCTTTGTATGGATTTTCAACATCTGTAAGATATAAAAATTGGAATTTTGGATGTAGTTTAAGGGCAAGCTTAGGAAACTATGTTTATAATAATATGAATTCTCAATTTGGAACATTGCAATTTCTAGAGGTTAATGGAAATTTAACAAATTTGAGTCGAGATTATTATAATTCAAACTTTAATGAACGACAGTTCTTCTCAGATTATTATGTAGAGAAAGCATCTTTCTTAAGAATGGATAATATTAATTTAGGCTATAGCTTACCTAAGTTTGTAGGTAATTCCAAACTTAAGTTAACAGCTTCTATAAATAATGTATTTGTAATTACAAGTTATAGTGGGATTGATCCAGAAATCTCAAGTGGAATTGATAATAACTTCTATCAAAGACCAAGAGTTTATTCATTTGGCGTAAATCTTCAATTTTAAAAATCTAAACAATAAAATTATATGATACTTAGAAATATAAAAATAGGATTATTAGCGATTTTCGTAAGTATGGGGTTTTACTCATGCGAAAAGGATTTAGGAGAATTTGATAGTAGTAGTTATACTTCAGAAAAAGTATACGAAAATCCAGAAAATTATATTGGAGTTCTTGCGAAATGTTATGCGGGGCTTGCTGTAGGAGGACAAACGGATGGAGATGGCAGTCAAGATATTGGAGGAATTGATGGGGGCATGTCAAATTATTTAAGACAGTATTTTCAGTTACAAGAATTACCGACTGATGAAGCCATTATAGCTTGGGGAGAAGCAAATTTGCCAGACTTACATAATATGACTTGGGGAGCAGATAATCAGTTTACCACAGCAATGTATTATAGAGTGATGTATCAAGTGACATTGGCAAATGAATTTATAAGAGAGACATCTGATAGTCGATTGAATTCAAGAGGTTTCTCTGTTACTGATATAGAGAAAATTAAAGGCTATAGAGCTGAAGCTCGATTTTTAAGAGCTCTTAGTTATTATCATGCCTTGGATTTATTTGGAAATATGCCTTTTGTAGATGAGAATTTTAAAATAGGGGCAAGTCAGCCGCCACGAATTAAGAGAGCAGAACTTTTTAAATTCGTTGAAAAAGAACTTCTAGAAATAAAAGACAAACTAAAAGAACCAAGAACAAATGAATATGGAAGAGCAGATAAAGCTGTGGCTTGGATGCTGTTAGCTAAATTATATTTAAATGCAGAGGTGTACACAGGAGAACAAAGATATAAAGAAGCTGTTGAGTATTCTGATAAAGTAAATAATGCAGCCTATTCACTAAATCCAAAATACGAAAATTTATTTTTAGCTGATAACAATATAGACAATAATGAAGTTATTTTTCCAATTAATTTCAATGGTACAAGTACAAGGACTTGGGGAGGAACTACTTACATTATTCACGCAGGTGTAGGAGGTAGCATGAAGGCTTCAGAATATGGAATTAACGGAGGTTGGTATGGTTTGAGAACGACAAAAAGTTTAGTTGAAAAATTTCCAAATACAAATGGAACTAAAGATGTCAGAGGTAGATTCTATACAGATGGACAAACATTGGAAATAAACAATGTCTCAAATTTCTCAGAAGGATATCCGTTGATTAAGTTTAAAAATATAACTTCTACAGGTAGAGCTGGATCGGATGCTACTGGAAATTTTGTAGATACAGATTTTCCTTTATTTAGACTAGCAGATTCTTATCTAATGTATGCAGAGGCCGTTCTTAGAGGAGGTGGCGGAGATAAATCTAAGGCCTTAGATTTAGTAAATAAGATTAGGGAGAGAGCTTATAGAAGCAAAGACGGAAATATTAGAGAAAGCGAACTTACTTTAGATTTTATTTTAGATGAAAGAGCTCGTGAACTAGCTTGGGAAGCAATGAGAAGAACTGATTTGATCAGGTATAATAAATTTACTACGGGGCAATATGTTTGGCCGTGGAAAGGAGGTGTGAAAGAAGGTAAAGGTGTTGAGGAATTCAAAAATCTTTATCCAATACCATCAAAGGATTTAATCGTAAATACTAATTTAATTCAAAATAAAGGATATTAAAATATAATAAAGTATGAAGAAGATTTTTGTAGTATTAATTACATTGATTTCGGTTTCAATTTTTGGACAAAGTCTAAAATCACCAAATGGAGATTTTCAATTAGACTTTAGTTTAAAAGATGGAGTGCCATATTACAATTTAAAGTATAAAGGAGAACAAATCATAAATGATTCAAAGTTAGGTTTTGAAATATATAAAGAAGCAACATACAACCTTAAAGATATTACTAATCAGGAAAGTTACAGTTTTGATTCTGGGTTTAAGTTCGTGTCAGAAAGTAGAGACTCGAAAAACGAGAAATGGAAACCTGTTTTGGGAGAAAAAAAAGAATATGTAAATCATTATAATGAATTAGATGTGAGGTTGTTGCATGAAAAAGATGATAAGGTTTTAATTATTCAATTTAGGTTATTTGATGATGGGCTAGCGTTCCGCTATGAATTTCCAGAACAAAAGAATTTAAATTATTTCATAATTAAAGAGGAAAACTCCGAGTTCAATCTGCCATTTGACCCAAAAGCTTGGTGGATTGCGGGAGACTATGATACGCAAGAGTATGTTTATCAAACCTCAAAATTGTCAGAGGTGCCTGAAAGATGGGAACAAAGCGTAGAGCAAAATGTTTCACAATCTCCGATTAAAAATGCAGTGCAATCACCTTTGATGCTTAAGCGAGAAGATGGGAAACCGTTGTATTTAAATATTGCTGAAGCTGCTGTAATTAACTATCCAGCATCAAATTTAGATGTGGATGCAAATAAATTAAGTTTAAAAATTCATTTAACGCCAGATGTGCAAGGAGCAAAAGGATATATCCAGACAAGTGCATTTACACCTTGGAGAGTCGTGATTGTTTCTCCAAAGGCTGAGGGTGTTTTGGCATCAAAAATGATTTTTAACTTGAATGAGCCGACAAAATATCAAGATACTTCATGGATAAAACCAACCAAATACATGGGAGTTTGGTGGGAAATGATTATCGGAAAATCTTCGTGGGCTTATTCAGATGCCGACAATGTGAAAATTGGAGAAACTGATTTTTCTAAGTTAAAGCCAACTGGAAAGCACGCTGCAAATAATGAAAAAGTCAAAGAATATATTGATTTTGCTGCAGAAAATGGATTTGACGGCTTATTGATTGAAGGTTGGAATGAAGGTTGGGAAGATTGGTTCGGGAAATCAAAAGAATTTGTATTTGACTTCATTTCACCTTATCCAGATTTTGACATAAAAATGTTGAACGATTATGCTCATAAAAAAGGAATCAAATTAATTATGCACCACGAAACATCTGGCTCTGCAACCAATTATGAGAGATGGGCAGACGATGCATTTAAATTGATGAACAAATATGGGTATGATGCGGTAAAAACGGGATATGTAGGGAACATCATCCCGAGAGGAGAACACCATTATAGCCAATGGATGATCAATCATTACAATAGAATTGCAGAAAAAGCAGCCAAATATAAAGTGATGGTAAATTCACACGAATCTGTGAGACCAACGGGTTTGAGCAGAACTTATCCTAACTGGGTCGCAGCAGAAGCAGCACGAGGTACAGAATATGAAGTGTTTGGAGGAAATCCACCAGAGCATCAAACAATTTTGCCATTTACTCGATTTATGGGAGGAGCAATGGATTACACGCCAGGAATTTTTCAAACCAAAATCGATTATTATTTCCCTGGAGATACAAGATTTGTAAAAACAACTTTGGCTAAGCAATTAGGTCTTTATGTTGTGATGTATTCGCCATTGCAGATGGCAGCAGATTTGCCAGAGAATTATAAAAAACATATGGATGCATTCCAATTTATAAAAGATGTACCTGCCGATTGGGATGACACAATTATTCTTGCAGCAGAACCAGGTGATTATATTCACACTGCTAGAAAAGCTAAGGGAAAGAATGAATGGTATGTTGGGGGGATTACCGATGAGAATGCAAGAGATTATATAGTGAATCTTTCTTTCTTGGATAAAGGTAAAAAATATGAAGCAACTATTTATGAAGACGGTAAAAATGCCGATTATGAGAAAAATCCGCAGTCTTACCATATTTATAAAAAAGTAGTAACTAATAAGTCTAAGATAAAGATTAAAATGGCAAGAAGCGGAGGATATGCAATATCTCTTAAACCAATAAAATAAATTTGAATACTGAAATTATTCAAAAGCGTTACATACACTATGTAACGCTTTTTTATTAACAACTTCTACGCTGTCTCACCGCCTCGTACAAGCAGATTGCCACGGCGTTGCTCACATTGAGCGAGTCTACTTTGCCATTCATCGGGATTTTGATGGTGTGCGTTACATCTTTTAGCCAAAAATGGCTTAATCCCGTAGATTCTGTACCAAAAATTAGAGCCGTTCCCGCTTTCATTTGGCAGGCAAACAAGTCTCGCGTGTCATCGCGTAAAAAAGTAGCCAAAATCTGGATTTTTTGTTCACGACAAAATTCGACAAAATCTTGCGCATTGGCATAAATAATTTTATTGGTAAAAACCGTTCCCACGCTACTACGCACCACATTGGGGTTAAAGAAATCCACACGCTCATCGCACACCACCACGGCATCGGCACCAGCGGCATCTGCCGAGCGTAAAATAGCCCCAAGGTTTCCAGGTTTTTCCACCTGCTCGAGCACTACAATCAGCGGATTTTCAATATGTTTTAAATCTTGTAAATCGTTTAATTTCTGTTTGTAAACGCCTAAAATTCCGCCCGTTGTTTTGCGGTAGGCTATCTTTTCAAAAATCTCTTGAGTAATTTCAAAAATTTGATTTTCAGGTAATTTTTGTTTTAATTCTTCATCTGAAAAAAAATCAGGACAAACGAAAAAGCTCTCTGCCTCAAAACCATTTTGCAAAGCCAAAAGATTTTCCTGCACACCTTCGGCTACCAAAAGACCAGTTTTTTTTCGGTCGCGGGATTTTTGTTGCAGTTTGATTAAATCCTTGATTTTCTGATTTTGAACACTTGATATCAACATGAGGAATTATATTTTTTGATAGCTTTATAACACAAAAGTAATTATTTTTTATCATCTAAAAACTGAAAGGCTTAACTTTGCATTGATTTTACATCAAGTAAATAGTTAAATTTAAGAAATGAAAAATCCTAGAATAGCCGACGAATTAAGGCAAGAAGCATTAGATTATCATAAAAAAAGTCCGAGGGGAAAAATTGAAGTAATCCCCTCAAAACCGCACGCTACGCAGCGTGATTTGGCACTGGCATACTCGCCAGGGGTGGCAGAGCCATGTTTGGAAATCGAGAAAAATCCAGAAACTGTATATGATTATACAGGCAAGGGGAATTTGGTTGCCGTAATCTCAAACGGTACGGCGGTACTTGGTTTGGGCGACATTGGAGCCGAAGCTTCAAAACCCGTGATGGAGGGAAAAGGTTTGCTTTTCAAAGTTTTTGCAGGCATCAATGTGTTTGATATTGAAATTAATGAAAAAGATCCAGATAAATTCATCGAAATCGTAAAAGGAATTGCACCAACCTTTGGCGGAATTAACCTAGAAGATATCAAGGCACCAGAGGCTTTTTATATTGAGGAAAGACTTAAAAAAGAATTACCTATTCCATTAATGCACGACGACCAGCACGGAACAGCGATTATCTCGGCTGCTGCGTTGCTCAATGCGTTGGAATTAGCAGAAAAAGACATCAAGGAAGTGAAATTAGTGGTAAACGGAGCAGGTGCGGCAGCAATTTCGTGTGCTAAATTATACCTTTCGCTTGGAGTGAGAAAAGAGAATTTATTTATGTGTGATTCCAAAGGAGTGATTACATCACGCCGTGAGGATTTAAACGACCGTAAGAAACTCTTTATCAACGACACACCAGCTAATACGCTTGATGAGATAATTGATGGAACAGATGTTTTTGTTGGGCTTTCTACAGGTGATGTGTTGAAGCCTGAAATGTTAGCAAAAATGGCTGAAAACCCAATTGTCTTTGCCTTGGCAAATCCAAACCCAGAAATTAAGTATGATTTAGCCGTAAAGACGCGTCCAGATGTAATCATGGCAACGGGACGAAGCGATTATCCTAACCAAGTAAACAATGTGCTTGGGTTCCCTTATATCTTTAGAGGAGCGTTAGATGTAAACGCATCTGAAATCAATGAGGAAATGAAGTTGGGTGCGGTGCACGCATTGGCAGATTTGGCAAAAGAGCCTGTTTCAGAAGAGGTGCTTTTGGCTTATAATCTCAAAAAATTGAATTTTGGTAAAAATTATATTATACCAAAACCATTCGATGAGCGTTTGATCACTCGTGTTTCTATGGCGGTGGCAAAAGCGGCGATAGATAGTGGTGTGGCGAGAAAACAAATCACGGATTGGGAAGCCTATCGTTTGCAATTGCTTGATAGAATGGGCAAAGATGATAAGCTCATTCGTGCTATTCAAAACCGCGCAAGGCTTAATTGCAAAAAAATCATTATGGCAGATGCCGAGGAATTTAATGTGCTAAAAGCCGCTCTAATCCTGAAACAAGAGGGCATCGCGGAGCCTATTCTATTAGGGCATAAGGATAAAATCTTGCAGACAATTAAGAAAAATAAATTGGAGGTGGAGCTGCCCATCATCGACCCATTTGCTGATGACCAAGCCGAAAACCGCGAGAAATTCACTCAATTCCTATGGGAAAAAGGCGCCCGCAAGGGAATTACGCACTACCACGCAGAGAAATTGGTAACTTCCCGCTCACAATACGGTGCGCTCCTCCTTGAACACGGCTATGCCGATGGGCTTTTAATCGGGTATTCTAAGGATTTTAAAACCTCCTTGCAGCCCATTAAACAGGCCATCAATAAGAAAGGAAACCTCATTGCGGGCGTTACGATGTTTTTGACGCACAAAAAGCCAATCTTCCTGTGCGATACCTCGATAAATGAGAATTTAACCGCTCAGCAAATCGTGGAGCTTACAAGAATGATTCACCAATTCGTGAAGTCTATGGCAATTAGGCCACGCATCGCTCTACTATCAAACGAAAACTTTACACAGAGCAATGATGTTTCGCGCAAAATGGCCGAGGCTGCTGCCATTCTGCACCGCGAAAACCCAGAAATCGTGGTAGATGGCGAAATCCAAGCAGATACTGCACTGAACCACGAGCTGATGAAGAATTTCCCATTCTCTCGCTTGGATTCAAGTGTGGCAAATGTTTTTATCTTCCCAGACCAATTGTCGGCAAATATCACAAGCAAAATGTTGCGTGGTCTAGGCGTAGGGCAAATGATTGGCCCAATGTTGATTGGTTTAGAAAAATCAGTAAACATTATGCCTATGGGTTCAAGCGTAGAAGAAATCGTGAACTTAGCAACGGTTACTGTTTTAGAAATGTAATTTTTAGCTAAAAATAAATAATTAAAGAAAGGAAAATTCAGCGATGGATTTTCCTTTTTTTATGACTAAAAAATCGCTTAAAATAGCATTTTTATCACTTCAAGCGACTTGGGCTCTCTGAAATCGGGGAGATGTAGTTGATAATATTGTAATAAATTATTGAGCAAAGCGCGGCGTTGCATTTGATTGAAAATATTTTTGGAATCTTGATTAAAATCCATAAAAATCAATTTTTTGAAAAAATGACTTTCTTCTTCGCTGAGCGTAAAACCCGATTGTGTCTGAAAACAAAATCGTCCGTCTTCCAAGTCAAAAAGTGGCGCATCGTGATTCTCGGTATTGGGGTGAAAACCTAAATATTGGCTCATTTTGAGCAAAAAATATAAATGAAAATCGGCAAAATCTTTATTTTTTTGGTCTAAAAGATTGAGCGAAGAAAAGATAAAATCGTACAATTGCGGATTGGCTTCGTCTTGTTTCAAACATGAATAAATAATTTCGCTCAAAAGTTGCAATACAATCGCTTTGGTGGGCTGCGTGTGCAAATCAATGAAAGCATGCGAAGTTTGTAAATTTTTCGGGTGTTTCAAGCTCCCGCGTGTGTTTTCTTCTACCGAGATTTCCACTTCGGCAAAAGGGAAAAGCAGGCTGCGGTTTCGTTTTTTTTGTTTGTAAAAACCTTTAATCATAAAAGCCAACATGCCCAATTCTCGGGTGTAGAGATGCAGAATCAATCCAGAATCCCCATATTTTAAATGCTTGATGACAAGGGCGCGTGTTTTTTTCATATCCTAAAGAAAAGTTAAATTTTCTTGAAAAAAATGAGTTTCAACTCAATCCAAAATCGAATGTGCGTAAAATTATGTAAATTTGCAGACTTAAAAAAGTTTAAATTAAAATCATGACCAAAGATAATAAGATTGAATTAATGGCTCCTGCAGGGAATTTTACATCTCTGCAAGCAGCGTTGGATAATGGGGCAGACTCTGTATATTTCGGGGTAGAGCAGCTCAATATGCGTGCTCGTGCGTCGATAAACTTCACTTTAGAGGATTTGCCAGAAATTTCCAAACGATGCAAAGCCAAAGGCGTACGCACCTATTTGACTTTGAACACCATTATTTATGATCATGATTTGTCTATCATCAAAACTTTGATAGATAAAGCCGTGGAAAGCGACATTACAGCAGTGATTGCCATGGACCAAGCCGTGATTGCCTATGCACGCCAAGTGGGGATGGAGGTACATATTTCAACCCAAATCAATGTTACCAATATCGAAACAGTGAAGTTCTATGCCATGTTTGCCGATACAATTGTGCTTTCTCGTGAGCTGAGCTTGCGCCAAGTCAAGAAAATTAACGAGCAAATCGAGCGCGAGAATATTTGTGGCCCCTCGGGGCGTTTGGTCGAGATAGAAATCTTTGGCCACGGCGCGCTGTGTATGGCCGTTTCGGGGAAGTGCTACCTAAGCCTGCACTCGCATAATTCCTCGGCAAACAGAGGGGCGTGCAAGCAAAATTGCCGTAAGAAATATACCGTAATCGACCAAGAGAGTGGCTTTGAAATCGAGCTGGATAATGAGTATATGATGTCGCCCAAAGACTTATGCACCATCAATTTCCTTGATGAAATCGTGGATGCTGGCGTAAAAGTCCTTAAAATAGAAGGCCGAGGCAGAGCGCCAGAATATGTGGCGACCGTAACGAAATGCTACCGAGAAGCTATTGACAGCATCAGCGAGGGAACTTTTAACCAAGAAAAAGTGGCAGAATGGATGAAACAGCTGGAAACCGTTTATAACCGTGGTTTTTGGAGCGGTTATTATTTGGGGCAAGAGCTCGGCGAGTGGTCGCCTAATCCTGGATCCAACGCCACGCAGAAGAAAGTGTACATCGGCAAGGGCAGACATTATTACCCAAAAACGAACATCGCAGAATTTTTGATAGAGGCCTACGATTTAAATATCGGGGATAAAGTGCTGATCCAAGGACCGACCACAGGTTCGAAAGAAATGGAAGTCGCCGAGATGATGGTAGACGGCAAGGGGATGAGCGAAAAAGCTACCAAAGCCGATGTGATTACCTTTAAAACCGGTTTTAGGGTGCGCCCGAGTGATAAACTTTATAAAGTAGTGAAGGCTTGATTTATGCTGAAAAAGAATTTTAAACCATTATTTATGCTGAAAAAGAATTTTAAACCATTATTTATGCTGAAAAAGAATTTTAAACCATTATTTTTTTATTTATGCTTTTGGATGAGTTTGGCGGCGTGTCAATCTCAGTCTTTTAGTGGGCATGATTTCCCTAAAACGGTGTATCAATCTGAGGATTTAAAGGTGGTTCAGATTGCGCCTGATACTTTTGTCCATACTTCTTATTTAGCCACCCAGCAATGGGGGAAGGTGCCTTGTAACGGTATGATTGTCAGACATCAACGAAAAGTGATGGTTTTTGATACGCCCACAGATGAAGCCGTTTCGGAAGCTTTAATCCATTGGATTAAAAACGAACTGAAAGCCGAAATAAAATGGGTGGTGCCGACGCATTTTCACGATGATAATTTGGGCGGATTACCAGCGTTTCATCGGAATGCGGTGGTGTCTGCCGCTTATTATAAAACCCGAGATTTGGCTAAAAAACACCAAAACGCACAGATTCTTACCAGTTTTTCAAGTGTAGATTCAACTTGGGATTTGGGTGGTGAAAAAATTCGGATTGGGTATTATGGAGAAGGGCACACGGAAGATAATGTGGTGGTGTATTTCCCCAAAGATCAAGTGCTATTTGGCGGCTGTTTGGTAAAGGAATTGGGCGCTGGCAAAGGCAATTTGTCTGATGCTTTTCCTCAAAAATGGTCGGCAACCATTCAAAAAGTGAAACACGCCTATCCAGAAGCGAAAATTGTGGTGCCTGGACATGGCAAAATAGGGGGCAAAGAGCTATTGGACTACACGGCGCAACTTTTCAAACCATAATGATATTGATATAAAAACGAAGCGATGGTCATCATAACCTTACAGAGAGATAAATGCATCGGTTGCAACTATTGTGCGGAGTTTGCGCCAGAGTTTTTCCGTATGTCTAAAAAAGATGGGAAATCGGTATTGCTAAAATCTAAGGATAAAAAAGGTTTTCATACTTTTAAAACGCCTATTCCTGATGCTTTTGAGCCTTGCGAAAAAGCAGCCAAAGCTTGCCCTGTGAACATCATCGATGTGAAAACTACTTAAAATATGAAATTTAGCAAAACCCAATGGCGGAAAGTTTATAAACAAAAACGCAAAGCACTTTCAGCAGAAGAAAGAAAGGCATTAAGCCAAAAAATCTTTGTGCAATTGGCACAATCCGATTGGGTGGAAAAAGCACAAAATATCCATATTTTCATTTCGGTGGAAAAGTTGGGCGAAGTGTCTACGCAAAAATTTATTCAATTGCTTTGGGTTAAAGGTAAAAGTGTTTTTATTCCAAAAGTTGAAGGTAAATCGCTCATCACTTGCGAGTACACGCCCGAAACGCTTATGGAAATGAGCCGTTGGGGCATTTTGGAACCTAAATCACCCAAAATAGTATCTGAAAAAGAAATAGATTTAGTCATTACGCCACTTTTAATCTGTGATAGAAAAGGCACACGTGTGGGCTATGGTGGCGGATTCTACGACGGGCTTTTTGCTAAATGCAAGCCCGATATTTTAAAAATCGGGGTAAATTATTTTTCTCCTATAAACGAAATAATTACTACTTACGAAAGCGATGTTCCGCTGGATTATTTGGTGACACCAGAAGATATTTTTGGATTTTAAACAAAATAAAAAAAGCCATTTCAAATTAAGAAATGGCTTTTTTAGTGTTTTTTTATTTTTTCAATTCTTCGGGGATTATAGCCACAGGAATCGGATTGATTTTGTGCTGCATGGCACGATTAAATTTATTGAAAATTTGTAAAACTTCACGCTGTCTGCCTTCGAAATCCTCGGGTTTGTGGTCTTTGTATACGCCCATGGCCCATTCTAGTTCGTCGTAAGTAGCACCCAATTGATCTTCGTCGGTGCGATCGTCGTTCCATAGCCCGTCGGTAGGTTTTGCATTTTGAATAGAGGCGATGATGTTTAATTCCTTAGCAAGTTTAAAGACTTCACTTTTCATCAAGTCTCCAATGGGGGAGAGGTCCACGCCACCGTCGCCATATTTGGTGAAGAAGCCCACCCCGAAGTCCTCAACCTTATTGCCCGTGCCTGCCACTAGGTAGCGGTGTAGCCCCGCGTAGTAGTAGAGCGTAGTCATTCGCAGGCGAGAGCGTGCATTGGCAAGGGCTAAATCATTTTGCGTATGATTTTCATCAGTAACGATGGCGGCGCTCAACGCATCGAAGGTGGGGGTGAGGTCTACGCGTAGCCCCGTTACATTCGGGTAGCGTTCTTGTAGCCAAGCGATGTGGCTTTGAGCTCTATTTACTTGGTCTTGTGCTTGGTGTATGGGCATTTCAATGGCGAGGATGGGCGCCCCAGTCTTTGCTACCAAGGTGGAAACCACGGCAGAATCTACGCCGCCAGAGATGCCAATTACAAAGCCTTGCATATGGGACTGTGCTAAATAATCATTTAGCCAGTGAACAATGTAATTAATTACTTCTTTTGTGTGCATAATTTCGTATTTTTGGGGGCTCAAAGTTAATGCTTTTAATTTATGAAGAGAGTGTTTTTTTATGTAATATTGATTTTAAGTGTGGTTTCGTGTAGCAAAAAGCCACACGAATTTCAGACAGAGGTGCCACCCTTTACGGATTCAATTCAGGTGAAAGATGTGTCTAAGGCTTATTATGATACAAAAATCAGCAATCAAGCGTTGGCTAAACTTTATCCTGATTTTTTTGCCGATATTCCAGACACGATTTTGGAGAGTCGCCGTGCAGATACCCTAGCCATTGCTTTGAACCAAGCGGTAGAAAACCAATTTAAAAATTTAGCCTTAAAAGATTCATTGCGAACGATCTTTAAATATGTAAAATACTATTATCCCAATTTCACCGCCCCTACGGTGTACACTTTTACGGGAGAGTTGCCGTATATGAATCCCGTTGCCTACTGGGTGCAGAGTAACGATATGGTGCTAGGGCTAGATTGGTTTCTGGGCAAGGATTACCCCCTATACCAAAAGATGGGAATACCGCAGTACATTCGGAATAAGTTTCGCCCACAGGATTTGAAAATTAGCATCGCCGAAAGCATGGCAAGGCAGCTTGTCCCAATGGATATTACTAAAAGAAAATTTGTGGAAAAAATGATTTATGCGGGAAAAGTTTTGTTGGCTACACAAGCCTTTTTACCTGAAAAATCAGCCCAAGAAATCATGCAATATTCGTCAGAGCAATGGCAATGGTGTGTAGATAATGAAGCTGATATGTATGTGTATTTTACCGAAAGCGAATATTTCTTTGACGAAGATAAAAAACTAAGCGAGCGATTCATAGAGCCTGCACCTTTTTCTAAATTCTTTACCGATACCGATAATGAAACGCCTGGTAGAGTAGGGGCGTGGATGGGCTTGCAGATTTGCCATGCGTATTTAAAACAAAATCCAAAAGTGGATTTAGCTACATTTTTAAGCGATAATGATTATTTGAAAATATTTAAAGACTCAAAATATAAACCGATAAAATAATGAAATCTGAAATAAAAATAAGTGTCGAACTCGACGAGAATAAAGTGCCAGAAAAGCTCAGCTGGAGTGCCGTAGATGGTGGCGTGGAAAATCAAGAAACCAAGGCCGCGTTGCTCTCTCTCTGGGACGATAAGCAGCGCGAGGCACTACGCATCGACTTGTGGACAAAGGATATGCCAATGGACCATATGAAAATATTTTTTCACCAAATATTCCGCTCTATGGCAGATACCTACCAGCGCGCAACCGATGAGAAAAATGTGGCAGAAATGATAAGAGAATTTGCGGAGGACTATGCCCGAGCGGCGAAAATTAAATAAAATATGACAGAATATAACTTCGATGAGGTAGTAGATAGGAGAGGTACAGGAGCCTTAAAAATTGAAGCTTTAAAATCTCGGTGGGGACGCACCGATTTAATTCCACTGTGGGTGGCCGATATGGATTTTAAAACCCCTAAATTTGTAATAGAAGCGGTGCAAAAAAGATTAGATAATGAAATATTTGGATATACTTCAGCATCAGAAGATTGGTACAATGCCATTATAAAGTGGCAAAAAAGAAGAAACCAATGGGAGATAACCAAGGAGATGATTTCCTTTGTGCCTGGTGTAGTGCCAGGGCTTTCATTTGCCGTGATGTGTTTTACCCAGCCAGAGGACAAAATTTTAATTATGCCCCCCGTGTATCAGCAGTTTGAAAAAGCAGTGCGCAATCATAATCGCAACCTTGAAATCTGCCCATTGGACTTTACGCAGGAGGAGGGGTATAGCCTAAATTTTGAGCTATTTGAGCAGCGCGTGAAAGGGTGTAAGCTCTTTTTGCTATGCAACCCGCAAAACCCTGGGGGGAAAGTCTGGAGAAAAGAAGAATTGCAAAAAATAGCACAGATTTGCAAAAAGCATAAGGTGCTTGTCGTATCAGATGAAATACATTCAGATTTAACCTTTGAGCCGTATCAGCATCACCCATTTTCCTCGGTGAGCGATGCCGCGAGGGAGAATAATGTAACATTCAACGCGCCGAGCAAGGCCTTTAATTTAGCTGGTTTTTGCAGTTCTTATGCCATTATAGAAAACCCCAAAATTAGAGAGAAATTCCACAAATTTATTGAGAAAATGATGGTAGAGAATGTCAATGCCTTTGCCTATCTCACCACCGTGGCCGCTTACCATAGCGGCGCTAAATGGCTTGCTGCGGTGAAGTGCTACATTAAGGAAAATATTATGCTTCTAGATAAATTCTTGAAAGAAAACACCCCCAAAATCAAAGCCGTGATTCCGCAAGCATCGTATTTGGTATTTTTAGATTGCCGAGAGTTGCAGCTCTCGCAAGGGGATTTGGTGGAATTCTTTGTAGACAAAGCTCACTTAGCCCTAGTGCAGGGCGAGGAATATGGCGAAAATGGGCGAGGTTTTATGCGCATTAATTTGGCGGCGCCGAGAGAGGTTATTCAGAAAGCACTGGCTCAAATCAAGGAGGCCTACCGAGCGAGAAACTTTTAGTTAAGAAATAAATTAAAAATTATAAAATCATAGCATTAAATGATGGTGAAATCTAGATTATTTTGCTATCTTTGCAACCCAAAATTTTAATAGAATGAATGTTACATACAATAAAGTAGATGACTTGAACGCAGTCTTGTCAGTATCTATCGAAAAGGCAGACTATGCAGATAAAGTGGAAAAAGCCCTTAAAAATTATAAGAAAAATGCCAATGTGCCAGGGTTTAGAAAAGGCTCTGTGCCGATGGGACTTGTGAAAAAGCAATACGAAAAACCACTCATCTACGAAGAAGTAAACAAACTTTTACAAGAAAGCGTAAATAAATATTTAAACGATAATAAAGTAGAAATCTTGGGTCAGCCCCTACCAAAAGAAGATAAATCTTTTAACTGGGACAATGACACTTTAAACTTTGATTTTGAATTAGGTTTAGCGCCAGAATTTGATGTTGATTTAGCTGAAGTAAGCATCCCTTACCACAAAATCACTGTGAGCGATGACGAAGTTGAAAAATACATCGAAAACTTCAGACTTAGCTATGGTAAAATGTCTGAGGCAGAAGAAGTAGGCGAAGGTGCTTATTTAAAAGGTGTTTTCTACGAATTAGACGAAAACGGCGAAGAAACTTCTGCGCACTACCACGCAAATGTGTTCTACAATGATTTGAAAGACAAAAAAGCATTTGATGGTAAAAAGAAAGGAGAAAAAGTAGAAATCGAAGCTAAAGATATCTTTGAAGATCAAGATAAATTGGCTCAATCTTTCGGATTGGAAGAAAAAGAAGTAGCAGATTTCAACAAAAAATTAGTTTACAAAATCCAAGATATTGTAAGCCACCAAAAAGCTGAAATCAACCAAGAATTGTTTGACAAAGTATATGGCGAAGGAGCTGTAGATTCTGAAGAAGCTTTCCGTGCAAAAGTGAAAGAAGAAGCAGAAAAAATGTATGTTGCCGAAGCCGATCGTGTGATGCTTACCAACGGGTTGTTGAACTTGGTAGAAAATAAAAAATTCGATTTACCGAAAGAATTTTTAGTAAAATGGTTGCAATTCTCTAACGAGAAAGCAGATTCTACTGAAAAAGCAGAAGAAATGTACAACAACGCTGAGCGTGGTATGAGATTCCAATTGGTAGAAGGTAGAGTGGCAAACAAATACGATGTAAGCGTAACAAGAGAAGATGTTGAAAACCAAGCGATCGAAGCGGTAAAACAACAAATGAAAATGTATGGTGCAGGATTAAACTTCGACGATGAAATGTTGAAAGGTATCGCGCAGCAATCACTTCAAGATGAAAATCAATATCGCCAATTGGCAGATCAAGTGTTTGCAGGAAAATTGATTGAATTGTTCAAGCAAAATGCTAAACTTGAAGAAAAAGAAGTTAGTTTTGAAGACTTCGTAGAAGAAGTAAAAGCTCAAAACGAAAAAACTAAATAAGAACACTAATACTGAAGTTTTTATACATCAGCGCGATTGCCTTGGCAATCGCGCTGATTTTTTATGTCCTTTTTTTGATAAAAAATAGGCTAAATTCCGATTTTTATTTTCGTAGAAATTTTTGAGTTAAATATTTCCTCACAGGCACATCGTAAAATTTAAACACCAAATAAGCGAGTAAAATATTGCCCAAAAACAAAATTGGGATAATTTGCCCAATCTGTGCAGTACTACGCTCTCCATCCCAAAGCCACGCATAAAACAAATACATAAATGGATAATGCACCATATAGAGCGGATAAGATAGGTCACCAAGGAATTTGTATACCTTGCTCGTGAAATTGTTTGAAACTTGCCCAGAAGCGCCCAAATAGACTAAAATCGGGAAAATAAAGATAACACAAACGGCATCGTATAGCCCGTTGAGCCAAATATGCGTTTCGCTGATGTAAGGCATTGAAAGCAATGCTATCAAAACAAGACTGCAAATCCAGAAAGCGCCCTTTATAGCATGTGGTTTGCACACTCGAGATAGGAGTAACCCTGCAGAAAAAGAAAACATCACGCGTAAAAATCCGCCCAAGAAATTATATTCCGCTAAAGTCCACCCGACGCCCAGATGCGCATTGCCCGAAAGATTAAAAACGGCAAAAGAGCAAAGACCTAAACCTGAAAGGGCAACCACGATTGCCAAAGCGCGAGTTGATAACTTTCTTAAAATTAAAGCGTACAAAAAGCTCCCGATGTATTCAAAAAACAAAGACCAATTAGGACCATTGAGCGGAAACATTTCGCCATAGCCACGAATGTCTAAACTTGGCAACAACGGAATCAAAAACAAATTGAGCAAAAATGCAAGAGCAATGCTGAAAGGTGCGACTTTTTCACCTTCCCAAGTGATGCCGCCTTGGATAAGGTAAGAAATTAGCCCGATGGCTGCGCCCATCACCACAAGCGGATGCAAACGAATGATTCTTCGTTTAGCAAAATCCTTAAAATTCATGATTTTCCAGCGGTCGTCGTAGGCATAGCCAATCACAAAACCCGATAAAATAAAAAAGAAATCTACGGCTAAATAGCCATGATTAAATTTTTGATCAACAGGACTTGTTGCCAAACCTTCAAAAATGTGATACCACACAACCATAATAGCAGCGACACCCCGCAAGCCATCGAGTAGGAGATAGTGTGGTTTTGTCGTTAAATTTGATTGAGTAGAGATTGTTTTTTCACTCATGGGAATTTGTTTTCACGAATATAAGCAGAAAAAATCATTCAAAATCATAATTTTAGACATTTAATAAAGTTAAAAAATAAATGATTTTATCAATGTTTTTAGTGAATGGAATATTATTTGTATATTTGCAAGTTCAAAAGTTCATTGAATTTTATGGGGTCGACTGGTTTTGACAGCAAGCCGAGGTGATAGATAAGCATGCCGTGATAGGTTGTGTACTCACGCTAATTAGGCACTTCAATTTTTTAACTGGCAACAACGAATACGCTTTAGCTGCCTAATTCAGACCGAAGTATAGTAAGTCTTGGCGTTCTCCCTGCAAGGCAGGGAAGCTAAATGTCGCGCAAGGGCCTATTTCTCATGGCGTTTGAGTCCGCGGCACAGGAAAATGAGAATAGCCTAAATGATGTTTCTGCGTTTAGGTGAAATTTTATGAAACTAAGGCATATTGCGAGGTGTCTTTTCCTTTGATATGCACGAAAACCCAATAATAGACTAAGCATGTAGAAAGTCTATGATTTCCTTGTTTGGACGCGGGTTCGAATCCCGCCGACTCCACAAAGTAAACCCACAATTATTTGTTTTACAAAAAGTTGTGGGTTTCTTTTTTTATAATTGTATCAATTTTTGTGGCACGAAAATATCTTTGCAGAAATTGAGCATCTACCAATAGAGAACTCAATAATTACAAAGTTTTTTTGTTTTTATTTGAAATCTAAGCTTAAAAACGTTGATAGGCCCATCGTTGAAAATCCGTTTTTAATAATTGAATTTATAAATAGCCACTACATTGATTTATGAAAAAGGTTTAAAGCATCAGTGCACAAAGAATTATACACTCCTTTTGTAATTCAAAAATATAAAAAGTTATTTCTTTTAAATTTCACTTAAACTAGTCGCTATTTTACTAGTGATTTACAGTTTAAGAATTGATTTTCTCAGCCATAAATTTAAAATTAAAGATATAATTACAGCTTAAAAATATAGAAGAAACGAATTAAATTGATACCTTTGCACAGATTTTGTATAGAATAAATTCATGCAAGGAAGATGATTTTGCTGTATTGTATTTGCAATATTCAAACTAAATTTTTTTCTTTGCAAGATTATACAACTGAATTAATTAGTAATTAAAACAATACAAATGAATAAAACGAAGTTCATTTATGTTTTGGGTTTTCTAGCAATCTTGAGCTTTACTAGCTGTGGCAAAGGCGGAAGAAAAGCAGGAGGTGGAACCAAAAACTATACTAGCCGTACTGGATGGAAACCAAACGATAAAAAAGGTTGGTTCTTCCAAGGTAAAAAAGAAAAACAAAAAGCTTCTCAAGGGATGGTTTACATCGAGGGAGGTACTTTTACTATGGGGCAAGTGAAAACCGATGTAATGCGAAATTGGGATAATACCCCACGCCGTATGCAAGTGCGCTCGTTCTATATGGGAGATACAGAGGTTACAAACATTGCTTATAGAGAGTATATGTCTTGGATTAATTATGTATTTCCAACTTCAAATCCAGAGAACAAGAATATCAATGACGGGATAAAACCAGACACCTTGGTTTGGGGTAACAAACTTTCTCGTAACGATTTATATTCTCACGAGTATTTAAGAAATCCGTCATTTGATTACTATCCAGTAGTAGGGGTAACTTGGTTACAAGCCGTTCGCTATTGTGATTGGTTGACAGATCGTGCCAACGAGAAAGCTATGATGGATAAAGGTTACATCAGTAAAGATTTATACTTAAACGAAGAAGTGAATTTAGGTTCAAATCACTTTAATACCGAAAGATTTCAACAAAATCCTGGGCAAGTATTCCAAGGAGATGGTGTTGTGGATTCGGCCAAAATCATGAAAAAACTTAAAATCAAAACTAAAAACTCTAGAATCAACTACCGTTCAAGTATGAACGCAAGCTTAGTCCCTGCCTTTAGATTACCTACAGAAGCTGAATGGGAGTATGCTGCTTTAGCACTGCCTGGAGATAGAAAGTATAATAGCTACGAAGGGAAACCGATTGCCCAAAACGAAATTAGACAAGAAAAAGGTAGAAATAGAGGGGAATTCATGGCAAACTTCAAAAGAGGTCGTGGAGACTACTCAGGTATAGGTGGTTGGGGCAACGATGGTTCTGCTATTACCAATGATGTGAAACATTATCCATCAAACGAGTTCGGTCTTTATGGAATGTTAGGTAACGTGGCCGAATGGGTAGCCGATGTTTATCGTCCAATCATCGATGAAGAAGCAAACGATTTCAATTACTACCGTGGAAATATCTATACCCGTAGAATTCAAAACGGAAATGGCGATTTTGAAACATATCAAGAAAGAGAAGTTGCTTATGATACATTAAACAATGGTCAGCTTTTGGCTAAAGCATTGCCAGGGTCTTATAAGCGTGAGGTAATAGAAGACGCTCGAGATTATGAAGATGGAGACTATCGTTCTTCTTTAGATATAGGAAAAGCAGAAACAGATCCTAATGGAACAGATCCGAATATGTACAATTCTCCAGTGCGAAAATTCCGAGTTACAGATGATGGTAGAGTAGTTTTAGAAAAAGACGAAAAACAAAGATTCACCGAAATCAGCAATCGTTCTAGGGTAGTGAAAGGAGGTTCTTGGAGAGATAACATTTATTGGTTAGACCCAGGACAAAGAAGATTCCTAGATGAGGGCTCTGCAGCTTCTTGGATTGGTTTCCGCGTGGCACAAGATTATACAGGCGCAAACGAGGCAACACGCACCAAAAGAGGTATTGTAAAACAGAAATAACTCAATAAAAATTGATAAATAAAAAAAAGAGGTTCAAAATGTCATTGAATCTCTTTTTTTGCTAAAAATCTGAAAAACACACATGAGAGTAGAAGAATTTTATCATAGATTTAAAGATGGGGTAAAAGTTTCGACCGATACTAGAAAAATCGAAAAAGGAGATATTTTTATTGCGCTAAAAGGCGAAAACTTCAACGGAAACACCTATGCCGAAAAAGCCATTGAACAAGGAGCCACCGTTGCAATCGTAGATGAGCCACAGTTTGAAAATACGGCTAAAAACATATTTTTGGTGGAAGATAGCTTGAAATTTTTACAAGATTTAGCGCATTTCCACAGAAAGGAATTAGGCATAAAAATCATTTCGCTCACAGGAAGTAACGGGAAAACGACAACCAAAGAATTAATCGCTCAAGCTTTGGGGGCAAAATTCAATGTGGCGTTTACACAAGGAAATTTAAACAATCACATCGGCGTGCCGCTTACTTTGTTAAGCCTAAACAAATCACACGATTTGGCGGTGGTGGAAATGGGCGCAAATCATCCGCGAGAGATTGCACAACTTTGCGAAATCGCAGCGCCGAATTTTGGCTACATCACCAATTTTGGAAAAGCACATTTAGAGGGCTTTGGTAGCGAGGAAGGCGTGGTGAAAGCAAAATCCGAATTATACGATTTTTTGCGTGCACACAAGGGTAAAGCATTCATTAACAGGGATGATGCAAAACAAATCAAGCAAACCGAAGGAATGGAAACCATCAGTTTTGCATTTGAAAACGAAGCCGATTATCAATACAAGCGAATTTTAAAAGAAGGAAAAGCAGGAATCGAAGCCAATGATGTTACGGTTCAGTCGAATTTGGTGGGAAATTATAATCAAAACAATATCGCCGCGGCAACAACCATTGCACGATATTTTGGTGTAGAATTGCCCGAAATTAAAAAAGCAATAGAAGCTTATAACCCAACAATCAATCGCTCGCAAACGATTGAGCAAAACGGAAAGAAAATCATCATGGATGCCTATAATGCCAATCCTAGCAGTATGGAAGTAGCGCTGAAACATTTTTCGTATTACGATGGTACCAAGGCTGTCGTGTTGGGCGATATGTTTGAACTGGGTGCGTTTTCTGATGAAGAACACCAAAAAGTAGCGAAATTAGCCAAAGATTTAAATTTTGATGAAATCTTTTTAATTGGAGAAAATTTCAGTGCCAATACCAGCGGAGAATTAGCTGTATTGACTTTTAAAACTAAAGAGAAATTTTTAGCCTTTATTCGAGAAAATCCTGTGCAATCGCAAAGCATTTTAATCAAAGGCTCACGCGGAATGCAATTAGAAAAAATTCTTCCCGAATTATAATTTTAAAGGATTTTTAAAATATTAAAAAACCGATTTTCAACGAAAATCGGTTTTTTTGTGTTTTTTGGGAGCGAAAATTAGTCAAATCCATTAGCAAATTGTCCTTTCACTTCCAATATATTTTCTTCCACTTTGTCCTTCAAAGATTGCTGATATTCAGCCACAGCTTTTGCCACTTCAGGCTCAAACGCTCCTACTATTCTTGCCGCAAGTAATCCCGCATTTTTAGCCGCGTCGAGTGCCACAGTAGCCACAGGAATTCCGTTGGGCATTTGTAAAATGCTTAGAACGCTATCCCAGCCGTCGATGGAATTGCTTGAATGGATAGGCACGCCAATCACGGGCAAAGTCGTGAGCGAAGCCACCATACCTGGCAAATGTGCAGCGCCACCAGCCCCTGCAATGATTACTTTTACACCCCTTGCAGCAGCATCTTTGGCGTATTCAAACATGCGCTCGGGTGTGCGATGTGCAGAGACGAGCGTGAGCTCAAAAGTGATACCGAGTTCTTGTAAAATTTCTGCAGCAGCCTGCATTTTAGGCAAATCGCTTTGGCTGCCCATTACGATTGATACGGTTGGTTTTTCTATGTGCATGGTTTTATTTTTCGGTTACTATACAAAGATATTAAATCTGTTTGGAATTATTTTTAATATTAAATTTTTTTTGAATGCACAGCTAATTGTTTTTTGTACAATGATTTGTGTTATTTTTTGTGTTAAAAAATATTGTTTTTCAGTTATAAATTATTGTTATTCGATAATTTCTGTATATCTTTGCTGCAAGATTTAGAAGAAAGATGAATAATAGAGTTAATTTGTTTTTTAAAGTTTTGCTAGATTTTTTGTTTCTAGCCATGGTTTTGAGGGTGTTGGATATAATTTTAATATTTTTTGAACACCCAATTGATGCAATCATTCTAAAGGAAAATGAATTATGGCATCCAGTTGATTGGGTTATGCTATTCTTTACTTTGGTGGGTTATGTGATATTTTTATTTGGTGTTTTTAAATTGAGAGTAATAGGTAGGGAACTTATAGAGAATAAGCTTTTTTCGGATTCTATGATAAAATCTTTAGGTCGTTCAGGGAATTATTTTATCATATCGGGGGCTATTGTTTTTTTTGTTGATGTTTTTTTGTTGATAGATAATTATTTGAACGGAGCAGAACCTGTCTTTGCGTTTGCTATTTTCGATCCGTTATTGCAATTAATAGTAGGTTTGTTTTTTAAAATCCAAGGTAGGACTCTATCCGAAGCAAAAATATATAAAGAAGATTACGATTTAACAATATAAAATGGCAATTGAAATAAATCTAGATGTTGTACTAGCGAAAAATAAGATGAAAAGTAAAGATCTGGCTGAAATCATTGGGATTACTCCAGCAAATTTATCGGTGTTGAAATCAGGAAAAGCTAAAGCGATTCGTTTCAGTACCTTGGAGGCGATTTGTAAAGCGCTTAAATGTCAGCCAGGAGATATTTTAATATACAAAGAAGATGATACAAATTAGATTTTAATAAATCATCATAATAAACGAATGAAAAAACAGTTTTTAATTTTAATTATTGCTCATGCGGCATCAAGTCTGAGTGGGCAAGTGGGGATTGGTACGGAAAATTTTACCGTATCTGAAGCCGTTCATGTTGAGTCTAAAAATAGAGGGATTCTTTTTCCAAGATTCTATATGCCAGATCCTTTGAATGATATTTCTCCGGCGATTAATCCTAAGCCTTACATGCTAGCTTTTAATAATGATCCAGAATATATGAATGAGAATAGTTTTTATTACTCATACAATAAAACGGCAGAAAAAATGGCTTGGAGAGGTGTCTTAGATGTTAATATTATTAATTCAAGATTAATCCCGATGAAGTCTTTTATTTCTATGGGGCAAGGTGATGCTTATCAAACGACGGCTCTTGGTGGAGCTGTAGGGTATACGATAGGAGAAAGCCCAACGGATCATCCTTGGGTTGAAATTCCTGGAATGAGAAAGGTGATTAATTTTAACTCTAATAAGAACGAAACAACAATTTTGGTTGAGGGGATGGTGCAAGACAACAATACAGGAGGTTATACTACTTCTAATTCCTTTGCCATTGGATTGTTTGTAGATGGTAAATTATGGACGACAAGAACTTTTATTGTGGATTCTGGTTATAATAGACCTTGTAGCTATCAAATATTTAATTTGAAGTCTAACATATATAATTTAATCAAAGGTAATCATACATTTAGTGTTTATGCAATAACTAGAAATAAATTATCTGGAGATGCAACAGAATTGTCATTTGGGTCGGCAAATAATAAATGTTCAAATATTAGCCTAAATACTATGATGGCAGGAGGGGATTTATCAATTCAAATACAAGAATTTAAATAAATTAAAATGAAATATTATTACGCAATTTTGTGTCTTATGGTAGGGGTGTTAAAAGCTCAGGTGGGCTTTCAAACGTTAAACCCAGAGCCATCATCAATGTTAGATGTTAAAGTAAATGGAGATAAAAAAACATTTACAATACCAAGGATTTTTCTTGCATCGCATACAGATAGTAGTTGTATATACGATAGCTTTCCTGCACATGGACTCATGGTCTATAATTTAAATCCAGCTTTAAAAGAGGGAAAAGGACTGTATTGGTGGGATGCAAATCAGAAGAAGTGGCTTGCCATTATCAATCAACAAAGCGTTGGTTACTATAAAAACTTAGTTCAATACTATGTTAGCCAATCATTAGTCCCAATAGACATGTCAAATGCCCCTTATTATGGAGAGGAGCTTTATAAAAAAGGGGACAAGGCTAGCAATGGGTGGTCTATGATTCCAGATTTAGCAATTGATTTTAAAATAGATAAACCTTCAAATAATTCAAAGGTTTCATTTACAGGTTCTATAGGCTGGTCTAGAATTAATCCCATGGAAGGTATTCAAGATATCTCAGTAGGTTTTGGAATATTTGTAGATGATAAATTGGTAGATGCTAGAGCTGATGTTATCTTGCTTAGGGATTATTGTGGGTATTATACATACTATGTTACCGCTGTAATCGATAAGCTACCCATGGGGAATCATACTTTAAAGTTTGGAATCAAAAAAAGAACTAGAAGTAGTTATCAAGAGAATAACGGCTTTGTTGTAGGGGGAGATGCTAGTGTGGTATACGATGGCTACAATACCGAAAAATGTAATGAAATTAATAATTTCGAAGCTCACCCATCTGCTACTCTATATATTATTCAGCAACCATAAATTAATTTATATGAAAAATAAAATCTTATTGTTAGCATTATTTGTTATTCAGCAAATAAATGCTCAAGTTTTGATAACTGAAACTATTTCAGATGAAAATGTAGCACCGCACCCTTCTGCGCAACTTGAAATCAGACATGATAAAAAAGGGGTATATCTTCCACAGGTTGCTCTTGATAATGCGCGAGACGTTGTAAATGTTAAAACACCTAGAGAGGGTACTTTGGTTTTTAATACCACTAAAGGGCTTCCAGAGTCCAAATACGAGGGAGTTGCCGTTTGGGACGGAGAAAAATGGCTTTTTTCGAATAACGAAGACGACTTGTCTAAGGTGATTGATGTTGTGCAGACTAGAAGTTATGACGGGAGACCTAATGTGAAAATTAATCGATTTCCTGATGAAAACCCAAGTTTTAAGAAAGGAGACAAGTTTTCTAATCAATGGACTATTTTGGCTGAAAATAATACAGATACATATTTTAAATACGATTCAGATAAAGGAGTTCAAAAATTAATCATCGATGCTGAAGGTTTGGCTGCAATTGATAATTATAGAGAGGCGAGTAGTCTAGCTTATGCTGTTGGGATTTTTGTTGATAATAAACTGATTACAGTAAGGAAATTTAAAAAAGAGTCCGTAAGTGGGTTATGCACTTATCATAAGTTTAACATTAGAGGTGTTTTAGACTCTCCAGAATACTTTACAAAAAAAGCAAATTATGCCTATAATATTAAGTTAGCAGCGATACCTTTAATTAGGATAACTTCCAATTACAATGAAATAACATTTGGTGGTGTAGCTACAGGATGCCATAATTTAAACGAAGATACTGCGAAAACTTATATGAATGTCCTTAGAATAGAAAGAGAGAGATAGAAAAGTTCTTCATATTATATACTGTTTTTCCCCATTATCATGAAAGTGATTTTGGGGATTTTTCATAGCGTTTAGTTTAGTGTTATTCACTAATGATTTCTACTTCTTTTTTCACTTTTTCAATTTGGCTGATGATTTCATCCCAGTTGTTTCCGCAAAAAGTGGCGTGTCCCATTTTTCGGCCTGGGCTCGTAAGTTTTTTACCATACCAGTGAATGCTGAATCCTGGTAATTTTAGCGCATCTCTTAGCCCTTTGATTGAGCTTTCTCCCTTGTGGTCGGGTGCTCCGATTAAGTTAAGCATGGCAGCTTTGCATTTTAAATCTGTATTGCCAAGTGGTAAATTGACCAAGGTGCGGAGCATCATATCAAACTGAGAAGAATAAGCCGCTTCAATCGTAGCATGGCCGCTATTGTGCACGCGCGGAGCCGTTTCGTTTACCCAAATGCTACCGTCATTATTTAAAAATAATTCTACGGCATAAATCCCTGGGGAATCAAAAGCTTTTACTACCTCCAGCGCAATTTGCTTAGCTTTTTCTTCTTCTTCGGGCGAAATGCGCGCAGGCGTGATTAAATAATCTAATAAATTATATTTTGGATTGAAAACTTGTTCCACAACGGGATACACAGCACGCTCGCCATCTGCATTTTGAGCCACAATCACGGCGAGTTCCATTTTTAAATCGGCTAAAGCTTCAAAAATTGAATTTTCTTCCCAAGCCTTAGTTTTTTCATCTTTCAAAATCTGAACGCCTTTGCCGTCGTAGCCACCTGTACAGAGTTTTTGCACCACGGGAAAATCGTTTTTTTTCTTCAGTGGAGCGGTGGGAATATTATTTTTTAAATAAAAATCTTTTTGTTTGCCTTTGTCTTGAATTACTTCCAAAACATCGGGATCAGGAATTACGGTTTTGCCTTGTTTTTTTAGCTCGCGGAGCGCTTCGAGATTCACATGTTCAATCTCAATTCCCACGATGTCTACTTGTTGGGCAAAATCCATCACGCTCTGGTAATCGTTGAAATCGCCACACACAAAATGGTCTGCAATTTGGCTACAAGGTGCCTCGGGATTGGGGTCGAGAATGTAAATTTCGTAAGGATAATTTAAGGCATTCTGAATGAACATTCTACCCAATTGTCCGCCACCTAAAATTCCAATTTTTTTCATATAAAAAATATCTGTGCAGTAAAATTAATTAAAATTTATTGTTCAAAACCTACCACAAAGTAAATTTTTTTTTAAAATTTGCAATTCAACAAGATTAGAACGAATAAATGAAATTAAAGTATTTTGACTTAATAGACCAAACTTACTATTTCCCGCAAGAGGAGTTTACTTTAGATGGTGCCAATTTGAGATTTCACGATATTGATTTGATGGGCTTAATTGAAGAATACGGGGCGCCGCTAAAATTTACTTACTTGCCAAAAATCTCTGAAAATATAAAAAAAGCTAAAAAATGGTTCAATGATGCCATTAAAGAGCATAACTATGGCGCTACTTATAATTATTGCTACTGCACCAAAAGTTCGCATTTTTCGTTTGTGCTGAACGAAGCACTTAAAAATGATATTCACATCGAGACCAGTTCTGCATTTGATATCAATATCGTAGAATCGTTGATGAAATCAGGAAAAATCACAAAAAACAATTGGATTGTATGTAATGGTTTTAAGCGAGATCAATACATCGAAAACATCGCACGATTAATCAACAATGGGCACAAAAAATGCTTGCCCATCATTGATAATTACGAAGAATTGAGTCTTTTGAGCGATGCAATCAAAGGAAAATACCAAGTGGGAATCCGTATCGCGTCTGAAGAAGAGCCGAAATTCGAATTTTATACCTCTCGTTTGGGCATTGGCTATCGCGACATTGTGCCTTTCTACAAAAAAGAGTTGAGAGATAATAAAAAAGTGAGCTTGAAAATGCTTCATTTCTTCATCAATACAGGAATTAGAGACACGGCGTATTATTGGAGTGAGCTTACTAAATGTTTGAAAGTATATGTGGATTTAAAGAAAATCTGCCCTACGCTCGATAGTTTGAACATCGGGGGCGGTTTCCCGATTAAAAACACCTTGCACTTTACCTACGATTATGCCTACATGGCAAATGAGATTGTGAATCAAATCAAACAATATTGCGAAAACGCAGGCGTAGAAGTGCCACATCTTTATACCGAGTTTGGTAGCTTTACCGTGGGTGAAAGTGGTGGGGCGATTTACCAAATTTTGTATCAAAAGCAACAAAACGATCGTGAAAAATGGAATATGATCGATTCTTCATTTATCACTACTTTGCCAGATAGCTGGGCGATCAGTAAGCGTTTTGTGCTACTTGCCATCAACCGCTGGAACGACGAGTATGAGCGAGTGCTTTTAGGTGGATTGACTTGCGATAGCGATGATTATTACAATTCGGAGCAGAACTTAAACGCTATTTTCTTGCCTAAATTTAAAAAAGATAAACCGCTCTATATTGGATTTTTCAACACGGGGGCATATCAAGATACCATTGGGGGATTCGGCGGGTTGCAGCACTGCTTAATCCCAAAGCCAAAACACATTTTGATAGATAAAGACGAAAACGGAAATATCACGACCAAATTATTCTCCAAGCAGCAATCTGCCGAGAGTTTTATGGACATTTTGGGCTACGAGGAGTAGGAGGCTAAATTTGAAAGAAAATAAATTATTAAAAAAAAGACAAATAACCCGAATTATGTTGCAAGAGAATTTTAAAACTTTTTAATTTGCGGCAAAATTCAGAAAACAATAAAAAACATTATTAAAATGGGAGCAATATCAGATTTTATTCAGAAATACTATTTGCATTTTAACGCCGCTACTTTGGTAGATGCCGCAAAAGCTTACGACGAGCAGCTTAAAAACGGTGGCAAAATGCTAGTGAGCATGGCAGGAGCTATGAGTACAGCCGAGTTAGGAAAAATCTTTGCAGAAATGATACGCCAAGATAAAGTGCATATCGTTTCTTGTACAGGTGCCAACTTGGAAGAAGACATCATGAACCTTGTAGCGCATTCACACTACAAAAGAGTGCCACACTACAGAGATTTAACTCCAGCAGAAGAAAGAGAATTATTAGACAAAGGATTGAACCGTGTAACAGATACTTGTATTCCTGAAGAAGAAGCTTTCAGAAGATTGCAAAAACACATTTTCAAAATCTGGAAAGATGCTGAAGAAAAAGGCGAAAGATATTTTCCACACGAATTTATGTACAAAATGTTGCTTTCAGGCGTGCTTGAGCAATATTACGAAATCGACCTAAAAGACAGCTGGATGTATGCTGCTGCCGAAAAAAATTTACCAATCGTAGTACCAGGGTGGGAAGACAGCACGATGGGCAACATTTTTGCAAGTTATGTGATGAAAGGCGAGTTAAAAGCAAGTACCATGAAATCAGGAATTGAGTATATGACATTCTTGGCAGATTGGTACACCGAAAATTCACAAAACGGCATCGGATTCTTCCAAATCGGAGGAGGTATCGCAGGAGATTTCCCAATCTGTGTAGTGCCTATGCTTTACCAAGATTTGGAAAGAACAGAAACCCCATTCTGGAGCTATTTCTGTCAAATTTCAGATTCTACTACATCTTATGGTAGCTACTCTGGAGCCGTGCCAAATGAGAAAATCACTTGGGGTAAATTAGACATCGATACGCCAAAGTTCATTGTGGAATCAGACGCTACAATCGTTGCGCCGTTGATGTTTGCTTATTTGCTTGACATGTAAATTAGAATAAAAAAACATAGAGAAAGAGATATGAGTAAGAAACCATGCCCCAAGAAGCGAGTAATCGTTGATTACAAAAAATTGAATAATGAGATTTTGAGCCTTTTGGTAGAGAAATTTCCAGATGGATACGGGGATCAAGATGTTATTGTTTTTAAAAATGCTAAAGGCGAAACCGTAGAAGCGGTGGAAGTTCAGACAGAGGATACTGTGTATTTGGTGAAAATCAGTCAGCGTTTGGAAATCGTGATGGAAGAGTTTGAAGATGAAGAAGAACCATTCTTCGATGATGATGTAACATTTGAGGAGCCAGATCCAAGTGCAGTAGAAGAATAAATTTTTGAAAATTAATATTTAATAAAAGGTTTGCATTGCGTATTTTTGTAATGTAAACCTTTTTTTATGAACGAGCTTTTGCAAAAAGCAATACAAGCAGCCTTGCAAGCAGGGCAGGAGATTTTAAAGATTTATGAGCAAGATTTTGCCGTAGAGCATAAGGCAGATGAGTCTCCACTCACGCAGGCAGATTTGGCGTCCAATCGTGTGATTGTAGATTTTCTGAAAAACACCCAAATTCCTATTATTAGCGAAGAAATGCAGCAGGAGAAATACGCTTTGCGCAAAGATTGGGCTCGCTTTTGGCTCGTAGACCCACTAGACGGCACCAAGGAGTTTGTAAATAGAAACGGAGAGTTCACCGTAAATATAGCCTTAATCGAAAAAGGAAAACCCGTTTTGGGCGTAATTTATGCGCCATGCTTAAAATGGCTTTATTTTGCTGATGAAACGGGAAGCTTTAAACAAGAAAAAATCACCCAATATTCGGAATTTTCAAAGGATTTAGCCCAAAAGCTACATTACCAAAAGCCTCAGAATAATGTCGTGGTAGTGGCAAGTCGCTCGCATCTCAACGAGCCGACGGAAAAATTCATTCAAAAATTAAATTTAAAATATCAATCCGTAGAGAAAATTTCTATGGGTAGTTCGCTTAAATTATGTTTGGTAGCGGAATCCAAAGCACATGTGTATCCCCGATTTGCACCCACAATGGAGTGGGACATAGCTGCGGGACATGCCATTTGCCGATTTGCAGGTGTTCCCGTAGTTCAGGCTGAAACGGGCGAGCCAATTGCGTATAATAAAGAAAATCTATTAAATCCCTATTTTTTGGTAGGAGAAGTATAGGCGTATGCAGATGTATTTAGTCATATTTGTGTTGATTGTTTTAATCGCGGGCTTAACCACCGACAAAGTGCGGCCGCCGATGTTGTTTTTGCTCTCGGCGCTGGTGCTTATGGTGTGCAATGTGCTCGACCCTAAAACTTTTCTCAGCAGTTTTGCCAATAAGTCTATTGCCATAATTTTCGTTTTGATTTTGCTCACTTCGGCGATTAATTTTAATTATAATATCGTCAGGTATTTAGATAAAATATTTACCCAAGAAAATAAGCCCAAATATTTCTTATTCCAGACCACGAGCTGGGTTTCGTTCATTTCTGCATTTATGAACAATACGCCCATTGTGGCGCTTATGATTCCTTACATCACGCACTGGAGCAAACGCCACGGGCAAGCACCTTCCAAATTCTTGATTCCGTTGTCATATGCCGCCATAATCGGTGGGATGCTCACTACGATTGGTACTTCTACCAATTTGGTACTTAACGGATTTATAGAAAGCCGTGGAGTGCAAGCTTTCACGATGTTTGATTTCTTATTGCCAGGGCTTATCACTTGCGTGGCATGTTTGATTTTCATGGTATTTTTTGCTTATAAAATTTTGCCTGCGAGAAAAAGCGCCATAGACATCAAAGAAAATCTCAAAGAGTATTTAGTGGAAGTTTCGCTTAAGCCTGATGCCCAATTCGTAGGGCATACTGTGGAAGAAGCAGGCTTAAGGAATCTGCTTGGCGTTTATTTGGTCGAAATTTATCGCGACGGAAAAACAATTTCGCCCGTTTCGCCACAAGAAACTCTACAGCCCAATGATTTGTTGTTTTTTGCAGGCGACACGCAACACATTGTAGAAATCGTGAAAGAGAAAAACGGATTTGTGTTTCCTAAAACCGAAAGGTTTAACTTAAAAGGAGATTTAAAAGTGGTAGAAACCTTAATACCGTATAATTCCAATTTGGCGGGGCGCACTTTAAAGGAAAGCCGATTCCGTGAGAAATACGATGCCGCCGTAATTGCCATTCACCGAAACGGGCAACGATTGCGTGGGAAACTAGGGAAAATACGCTTGGCGCACGGAGATTTGTTAATGCTTACCACAGGTGAGCACTTTACGCAGTTGGTGCAAAATAATTCTAATATTTATGTGTTGGAAGAAAAAGATGAAATCAAGAAAATTCCGTTTTGGAAAAGCGCCATTTTGCTTGCCGTTTCGGTTTTTTCTTTAGGGCTTTCGGTATTTAAGATTTTAGATTTTTTTGTATCGCTTTTGGTTATTCTTTCCACGTTTTTTGCTTTGAGAATGTACAATTCCACTAAATTAAAAAATAATTTAAATATCGATTTATTTCTAATTTTAGGCAGTTCCATCGCCATTGGCACCGCTTTTATGGATACGGGAGGCGCCAAATGGATTGGCGATTTTGTGCTCAGTATTTTTCAACAATACGACAAAATCGGGATTTTGGTTGGGGTTTATATTTTAACGCTGATTCTCACTTCGTTTGTGACTAATGTTGCAGCCGTTTCCATTGTGTTTCCCATAGCGTTCGAAATCAGTCGTGGGCTGGATATGCCTGCTCAAGCACTATTTATGGCGATAGCCTTTGGAGCCTCGTGTGCTTTTATTACGCCGTTTGGTTACCAAACTAATTTGATGATTTATGGAGTGGGCGGCTATAAATTTAAAGATTTTGTAAAAATAGGCGTGCCGATGACGGTGATTTATTCCATCGCATGTTTGGTGAGCATCGCCTTAATTTATCATTTAATTTAAAAATTTAATTATGACTAAAAGCGAAAATATAGTACAGCAAAATTATAAAATCACGCGTGCCGAGCGCGAAAAACTCAACAATCAAAAAGGCAAAGTATTTTGGTTTTCGGGGTTATCGGGTTCGGGAAAATCGAGTTTAGCCAATTTGCTTGAGGTGGAATTGCACCAAAAAGGCTTTAAAACCTATGTTTTAGACGGAGATAACATCCGATTTGGTTTAAATAAAGACTTAGGGTTCAGTGCCGAAGATCGAAAGGAAAACCTGCGCCGCATAGGCGAAGTGGCAAGGCTCTTTGTAGACGCGGGCGTGATTGTGCTAGCCGCCTTCATCACCCCATACGAGGCAGAGCGTGAGAGCCTTCGCCAGATAGTGGGGGAGCAGGATTTTGTGCACATTTTTGTGGATTGTCCCGTGGAGGTGTGCGCTCAGCGCGATGTAAAAGGCTTGTATGAAAAAGCCAAAAAAGGTGAAATTAAAAACTTTACAGGGATTTCTGCACCCTTTGAAATCCCTGCTCAAAATGATTTAATTATAAAAACAGATACTGAAACACCTGCCGAAAGCTTAAAAAAATTAGTACATTTGGCATTCGAGAAAATTCAATAAAATTATGGGCTATAAACTATCCTATTTAAAGCAATTAGAAGCAGAATCCATATTTGTAATACGAGAGGTTTTTGCGCAATTTGATAATCCTGCCATTCTCTTTTCGGGCGGAAAAGACAGCATTGTGATGACGCATTTGGCCAAAAAAGCCTTTTCGCCTGCCAAAATCCCCTTTCCGCTCGTGCATATAGACACGGGGCATAATTTCCCTGAAGCGATAGAATACCGCGATAATTTGGTAAAAGAATTAGGCGTGCAGCTCATTGTGGGCTCTGTGCAGAAGTCGATTGATGAAGGGCGCGTGCAGGAGGAAACGGGAATCAATGCAAGTAGAAATAAATTGCAAACCACCACTTTGCTCGACACGATAGAAGAATACCAGTTTGATGCCTGTATGGGCGGTGGCCGCCGCGATGAGGAAAAGGCCAGAGCTAAGGAAAGATTCTTCTCGCACCGAGATGATTTTGGGCAATGGGACCCCAAAAATCAGCGCCCAGAATTGTGGCATTTATTTAATGGTAAAAAGAATATGGGCGAGCATTTTCGAGTATTCCCCATTTCCAATTGGACGGAGATGGATATTTGGAATTACATTTTGGAGGAGAACATTCCCCTGCCCTCTATGTATTTTGCTCATGAGCGCGAGGTAGTATGGAGAAATAATTCTTGGATTCCAAATTCTGAATTTTTACAATTAAGAGAAGGCGAGGAAATCGTGAAAAAGCAAGTGCGCTTTAGAACACTTGGCGACATCACCATTACGGGTGGAATAGAGTCTGATGCCGATACTTTACAGAAAATTGTAAACGAAGTGGCAACTACTCGCAGCACAGAAAGAGGCAACCGCGCCGATGACAAGCGAAGCGATACAGCAATGGAGGATCGCAAAAAAGAAGGATATTTTTAATTTTTTAGCCAAAAAAAATATTTCTTCAATCATAATTAAAAGCTTAAAATAAAAATGACAAATAATACTGAAAGAGAATTATTAAGATTTACAACCGCAGGGAGTGTAGACGACGGAAAAAGTACACTCATAGGGCGGCTATTATATGATTCAAAATCCATATTCCAAGACCAATTAAGCGCCGTAGAGTCTAGCTCTCGCAAAAAAGGTTTGGAGCAAATAGACTTTTCGTTATTGACCGACGGGCTGAAAGACGAGCGCGAGCAAGGAATCACCATTGATGTGGCGTATCGCTATTTTTCTACGCCTAAAAGAAAATTCATCATCGCAGACACGCCAGGGCACATTCAGTACACCAGAAATATGGTTACGGGTGCATCTACTGCCAATCTTGCCATAATTTTGGTTGATGCCAGAAATGGTGTAATTGAACAGACCAAACGCCACTCTTATATTGCCTCTTTGTTGCAAATTCCGCACTTGGTGGTGTGTGTGAACAAAATGGATTTGGTGGATTATAGCGAAGAAGCCTTTAATAAAGTCATTGCACAATACGATGATTTTTCGTCTAAAATGACGATAAAAGATGTACACTATATTCCGATTTCTGCTTTGCATGGAGACAATGTGGTAGACAAATCAGACAAAATGCCTTGGTATCAAGGGCGCACTTTGCTCGATACGCTAGAAACCATACACATCGCAAGCGACCAAAACTTTATCGATATGCGTTTCCCAGTGCAAACCGTGATTCGTCCGCACAGCGATGCCTTTCATGATTTTAGAGGCTATGCAGGGCAAGTAGCCAGCGGAATCCTCCACGTGGGCGATGAGGTAGAGGTGCTCCCCTCAGGCTTCACCTCCAAGGTTAAAACAATACACACGCACGATGGCGATTTGCAAGAAGCCTTCCCGCCGATGTCCGTAGCCCTCACCCTTGAAGATGATATAGATGTGAGCCGTGGCGATATGATTGTAAAGAAAAACAACCAGCCCCAAAGCACCCAAGACATAGATGCCGTGCTATGCTGGTTCAACCAAAAACCTGCACACCCACGTGGGAAATATTATTTAAAACACACAACCAACGAGGTGAAAGCCATGATTAAAGAAGTGCTTTACAAAGTAGATGTCAATACCCTGAACCGCGATGAAACGGATAAGCAATTAACGATGAATGACATTGCACGCGTCAAAATCCGAACCACCAAGCCCCTCTTCATCGATAAATATCGCGATAACCGCATCACGGGAAGCCTGATTTTAATCGATGAAAGCACCAACGAGACTGTTGCGGCAGGAATGATATGCTAAAAAATATTTTAAAACATAATCGCATGAAACAACTACGATTACAATTAAGTCTATTAATGACTTTGGCTGTAGGATTTGCATTTGCCCAAAAAAGTGGCGGAATGTGGATTCCCAACGAGCTGAACGAGCCGGAGATGAAGGAAATGGGAATGAAGATAAGCGCCAAAGATATCTTTAACCCCAAGGCCCCAAGTATCAAAGATGCGGTGGCGCACTTTAATGGGGGGTGCACCTCGGAGGTGATTTCGCCTCAGGGGCTTTTGCTCACTAATCACCACTGTGGATACGGACAAATCCAAGCGCACTCAAGCGTAGAGCACGATTATTTAAAAGATGGCTTTTGGGCGCAGGATTATGCTAGTGAGTTGCCTAATGCGGGGCTCACGGCGACTTTTATTGTCGATATCAAAGATGTAACGCCGCAGATTGAGGAGGCGCTAGCCGTGAAAACGAGCGCAGCGCAGTTGGAGCTTTTGAAGGCAAACGCCATCAATAAGCTTGAAAGTGAGTACCCGCGTGAGGCGTGGCAGGAGGTGATGGTGAAGCCTTTTTATAAGGGAAATAAGTATTACCTCTTCGTAACGGAGACTTTTAAAGATGTGCGCCTTGTGGGAGCGCCGCCGAGTAGCATCGGGAAATTTGGTAGCGATACGGATAACTGGGTGTGGCCAAGGCATACGGGGGATTTTTCGATTTTTAGAATCTATGCGGATAAGAATAACCGCCCTGCGGAGTATTCCAAGGATAATGTGCCGTACAAGCCTAAGCATTTTTTACCTATAAATATTAAAGGTATAAAGGAGGGCGACTTTACTTTTGTCTTCGGCTTCCCAGGGACTACGGATGAGTACCTGCCTGCCTCGTCCATCGAGCAGGTAGTTAATCTACTAAACCCCGCTAAAATCAAAGTGCGCGAGAATGCCTTGAAGATTATGGATAAGTATATGAAAGCCGACCCTAAAACGAAAATCCAATACGCCGCAACCTATGCCAGCATTGCCAATTATTGGAAAAAAATGATAGGCGAGTCCCAAGGGATTCAAAAATCAAATGCCGTGGCGCATAAAAAGGCTTACGAAAAGAAATTGCAAGAGAAGATTGAACAAAAATGTAAACGAAGCAAGAACAAACCTTGCGATGAATACCCTACTCTGCTCGCCGATTTGGGCAAATTAAATCAAGAAATAGCGGAGTGTAATCTAGTATCGGATATGTTTTCGGAGGCCATTTATAGAAACTCGCAGCTCCTGAGAATGGCACTCACGGCTAATAATCTTTTAATGAATGCAGATGAGGTGTATTACCATAAAGTAACTCAAAACTTCAAAGGGATTTACAAAAACTTCAATCCACAAGTAGAAGAAGAAGTGGCTTTAAAAATGTGGGCGCTCTACCACGAGGGCGTGCCCGCAAGCTATGCGCCAGAGCGCCTTGCCATCACGGCGCAGGATATTGAAAACTCTATTCTATTCAAGCTAGGTAAAGAGGGAACCGCCCTGCTAGATGACCAAGCTCAATTCCTAAACGAATTGAAAAAAGATGCCTTGGTGAAAAAAGTGGGCGAGCTTACGCAGATTTATTACACCCTAGCCTCAGCACCCCGCCAAGCAATTCAGCAAAAAATCGATGAGAAGATGAAGGCCTATATGGGCGCTCAATTGGAGCTGATGCAAGATGAGAAAAGATTCTTCCCAGATGCCAATTCCACCCTACGCGTTACCTATGGCAAAGTGCAGGGCTATGAGCCGCGCGATGCCGTGGAGTACAAGCCGCAGACTTATTTAAAAGGCGTGATGGAAAAATATGTGCCAGGGGATTATGAATTTGATGTATCGCACAAGTTGATAGATTTATTTGAGAAAAAAGACTATGGCATCTATGGGGAAAATGGTAAAATGCCAGTGAATTTCATTGCCACTAATCACACCACGGGAGGCAACTCAGGCAGCCCCGCACTAGATGCTCACGGGAATTTAATCGGCCTAAACTTTGACCGCGTTTGGGAGGGCACTATGAGCGATTTGTATTACGACCCCGCTATCTGCCGAAACATTATGGTGGATATGCGCTATGTACTTTTTGTGATTGATAAATATGCAGGAGCTAAGCGCCTCATTAAAGAGATGAAAATTGTGAAATAATCTAATTTTATAGAAAAAACAACCAAGGGAATTGTGCTTTTTAGTGCAATTCCCTTTTTAAATTTAGTTAAATTGAAAAGTAAAGATGTTAAATGGATTTAAAATAAAATGTCATTGTACTTAAATGCTTAAATTATAATATTATAGCTTTATTGGCTGTGGTATCCTATTGTTTTTGAGAAAATGATAGTGATTTAATGGTATTTGTGTGATATTTTTAAAGAAAAATAATTTTTTATGTGTTTTTAGATAAAGGAATGTAAGTTTTAAACTGTTAAAAACTTCGTTTTCCATTGAAACTTTTCTACTTTTGTGCGCTAATAAACACTATTAAATTTATATATGAGGAGTAAAAACTTATGGATTTTTATTTTTTCATTGTTCTTATGCAGTTACGCATTTGCGCAAGAAAAAGTGATTACGGGAAAAGTGGTAGATGCCAGTGGTTATCCTTTGGCAGATGCCTATGTTTATGTAGAAGGAGCCGATAAAGGTGTGTACACAGATGGTGAGGGGAATTATGAAATCCCTGCAAAAGTGGGCGATAAGCTTAAATTTGAGTTTATCGGCTTTGATACGGTAACGAAAACGATTACCGATAAATCAAAGAAGGTAGATGTAAAGATGTCCTCTGGTGATAAAGATGTTAAGCTCGCCGATGTCGTTACAACAGGTATCACCACCACAGATAAGCGCTTATTTACCGGAGCCTCAGATAAGCTCAATGCCGAAGAGGTGAAATTGGCAGGGGTGCCAGATGTGAGTAGAGGGCTAGAAGGGCGTTCCGCAGGGGTGTCCGTTCAGAATGTCTCTGGTTCATTTGGTTCGGCGCCTAAGATTAGAGTGCGTGGAGCCACTTCCATTTATGGTAGCTCTAAGCCACTTTGGGTGGTAGATGGGGTGATTTTGGAAAACGCCGTAGATGTAGATGCTGATGACCTATCTTCTGGAGACCCTAAAACATTGATAAGCTCTGCCGTAGCGGGCTTAAACCCAGATGATATTGAGAGCTTTCAGATATTAAAAGATGGTTCCGCTACCTCAATCTACGGAGCGAGAGCGATGGCAGGGGTGATTGTAATCACTACCAAGAAAGGCCGCGCAGGCGTGAGCACATTTAGCTACACCGGAGAGTTTACCAATCGCTTGATTCCTAGCTATGGAAACTTTAATATTATGAACTCTCAGGAGCAAATGAGCGTTTACCAAGAAATGGATAGAGCGGGCTGGCTGAATTTTTCAGATTTATCAGGCGCTAGAACAACGGGCGTTTATGGTAAAATGTATCAAGATTTGTATAAATTCGACCCTGTAACGGGGAAATTTGTCCTTAGAAATGATGAGGCTTCAAAACTTCAATATTTAAGAGAGGCCGAGCGAAGAAATACTAACTGGTTTAAGCAATTGTTTAATAATAATTTAGTGCAAAATCACTCTGTGAGCATCTCATCGGGTAGCGATAAATCTACCTACTATGCCTCATTGAGTGCGATGGTGGACCCAGGGTGGACACGAGCCAGCGAGGTGAACCGCTATACTGGAAACTTTAATGCATCGTATAAAATTTTAGATAACTTAAAATTAAACATTATAAGTAACGGCTCATACAGAAAGCAAAAAGCCCCAGGCTCGCTAAGCCAAAGCCTTGATATAGTGAATGGAAAAGTTACTAGAGATTTTGATATCAACCCGTATTCGTATGCTCTGAATACTTCAAGAGCGCTAGACTCAAAGGTGTTTTATACCAGAGACTTTGCGCCATTTAACATTTTGCACGAGCTGGATAATAACTATATAGACCTGAATGTCTCTAACTTGAAATTCCAAGGAGGGCTTACATGGGATATTAGAAAAGGATTGACGGCTAATGTCTTAGGAGCTATTTCCTACAATAATGCCAAGACAGAACACCATGTTACGGAGTTCTCTAACAGAGCAATGGCGTATAGAGTGGATTTCCCTACCACTACGAGAGATAGAAACACCTTCTTATACAAGGACCCAGATGAGAGATTTGGCGTGAGAAAAGTCGTGCTTCCAGAAGGCGGGCTATACAGATTAAGCGAAAACGAATTATTGTCCTACGATTTTAGAGGTACATTAAGATACAATACAGTGTTTAATAACATTCACACCTTGAATACCTTAGTGGGAGCGGAAGCCACCTCGGCAAAGAGACACGCCACTTGGAATCAAGGCTACGGAATGCAGTATTCACTAGGAGAGGTGCCGTTCTTTGATTATAGAATTTTCAAAAAATTAAAAGAAGAAGGGTCTAATTACTACGGTATAGGGAATACAATTGCCAAGAACTTAGCATTCTTTGGAAATGCCACCTATTCATACAAAGGCAAGTATACCTTAAACGGAACATTGCGCTATGAAGGTTCCAACCAATTAGGGAAATCAAGAAATGCCCGCTGGTTGCCAACTTGGAACATCGCAGGATTGTGGGCAGCGCACGAAGAAGATTTCTTCACTAGCCTTAGACCTACGATTTCTACTTTAAGATTAAAAGGCTCGTACAGCTTAACGGCCGATAGAGGGCCAGCCTCAAATTCAGCCGTGGTCATTAGAAGCGTTACCCCGTGGAGACACTCCGCTGATATTCAAGAAGGAGGTTTGGTGATTGCTAGTTTAGAAAATTCGGATTTAACTTATGAGAAGAAAACCGAGCTAAACATCGGCGCAGAATTAGGCTTCTTGGATAATAGAATTAACTTAAATGTAGACTGGTATAAGCGCTTGAACTACGATTTGATAGCCTATATCGATGTGCAAGGAATCGGTGGGGAAGTGAGAAAGACTGGAAATGTCGCTGAGATGGAATCAAACGGATTGGAGCTTTCGCTCTCTACGCTTAACTTAAAAACCAATGATTTCTCTTGGTCTACCAATTTTATCTACTCACACATAAACAATAAGGTAACTAAGCTAGCCAATGTAGAGAGAATGATTAGACTAGTTTCAGGCTCAGGTTTCACCAGAGAGGGCTACCCAGTGAGAGGGCTTTTCTCGATACCGTTTAAGGGGCTGAACGATGAGGGGCTACCTACTTTCTTAAATAGAAATAAGGAAATTACTACCTCAGATATCAATTTCCAGGAAAGACAGTTGCTTGATTACTTAGAATATTCAGGCTCTGTGGACCCTACCGATGTGGGAAGTTTAGGGAACATTTTTAAATACAAAGGATTTAATTTAAATGTATTCTTAACCTACTCTTTCGGAAATGTCGTGAGGCTAGACCCCGTGTTTAGCAATGAATACTCGGAGCTTAGCGCAATGCCGAGAGACTTTAAAAATAGATGGGCGCTCCCAGGTGATGAGAAGGTTACCGATATTCCTGTAATCTCCAATCGCCGCCAAAATGAGAATGACCCAAGGCTGGAAGTGGCTTATAATGCATACAACTACTCCACCGCTAGAATTGCAAAAGGCGATTTTATAAGAATGAAAGAAATCTCCCTAGGCTATGATTTCCCGAAACCAATTTTAGAGAAATTAAAACTTAGAAATCTTTCATTAAAACTGCAAGGAACCAATTTATTCCTGCTGTATGCGGATAAAAAATTAAATGGTCAAGACCCTGAATTCTTTAATGCAGGAGGGGTGGCAGTGCCAATGCCAAAGCAGTATACCTTCACCATTAGAGTTGGATTGTAATTTGAAAAATGTAAAAAGAATGAAAAATAAATATATAAAAATAGCCTTGTTACTTGTAAGTGTAGTCTTTGCTTCTTGTAACAGTTTCTTAGATGAAAACCCAGATAATAGGACGCAAGTAGACTCCAAAGAGAAAATCTCTAAAATACTAGTCTCTGCATATAGCTCCGCTTCGTACGGCTTGTTGGCAGAGCTGAGCTCAGACAATATTGATGATTTAGGCGATAAAGTGCACTGGTCTAATCAAGATTTAAGTATGTTCTATTGGCAAGATGTTGATGAGGTATCAGAAGACACGCCGCAATCTGTGTGGGAAGCTATGTATGCCGCAATCGCCAATGCCAATGAGGCGCTCGCTGCCATCGAGAGAATGGGCTCGCCAGAGGATTTAAACCCTCAAAAAGGAGAGGCCCTAGTTGCCAGAGCGTATGCGCACTTTGTTTTGGTAAATATCTTTGGGAAGCACATTAATGATGAGACTAGCGCCACAGATTTAGGCGTGGTGTATATGACTGGCTCTGAAAAAACGCTAGACCCAAAATATAAAAGAGAAACCGTGGCTGAAAATTACCAAAAAATCGAAAGAGATTTAACCGAAGGTTTAGCCTTAATCTCAGATGAAGCGTATACACAGCCAAAATACCACTTTAATAAAAAAGCCGCTGAAGCCTTTGCCGCTAGATTCTACCTATACAGCGGAAAATGGGCAGAGGCCGAAAAGTATGCCAACGAAGTACTGGGCTCAGACCCAAGCTCAATCCTTATGGATTATAAAGAATTGGCTTCGGGAGTTTATGAGCTTTATGAAGAAGTGCCAAAGCAGTATGTGAGCCCAGAAAGAACCGCCAACCTGCTAGTGGCAGACCCATACTCTTATAGAGTTAGAAAATTCTATTGGGGCGGACGCAAAAATGTTCGTTTCCATCACCATACATTAGTAGCACAGAATGAGACTCTCTTTGCACCTTCGTTCTATGGAAATGGGGGGACAAATTTCTATCTGCCAATTTTCACAGGAGTATCGCCAATTAATAATACAGTATTCCACAATATTCCGGAGTTCTTCGAATATACCGACCCCGTGGCAGGTATAGGTTTCTTGCATACAGGAGAGGTGCTTTTCAGTACAGATGAGACCCTCCTTGTGAGAGCCGAAGCCCGTGTAATGCAAAAGAAATACGATGAGGCGGCAAGCGATTTAAATATTTGGGCTAAAAACTTTTGTAAAAGTCCAAGCGCAATTACTAAGGAAAGCATCAATAGTTTTTATTCAGGAATAAAATACTATACTGATGAAAAACCTACGCAAAAGAAGCAGCTGAACCCTAAATTCCAATTGGAATCAGGTATGCAAGAAAACTTGATTCACGCCGTGTTGCAGGCGCGCCGTGTGGAAAACCTTTACAACGGTTTGAGATGGTTTGATGTAAAACGCTACGGAATTGAAATTACAAGAAGGCTCTTAGGAAACGATGGTGCAAAATTGTTGGAAGTAAAAGATAGACTCCTCAAAGATGACCCTCGAAGAGCAATTCAATTGCCACAAAATGTTGTAAATGCAGGATTAGAAGCTAACCCAAGATAAAAAAACTTTAATAAAAAATGAAAAAAATAATAAGCCTATCAGTAGTATTCGCTTTGTTGTTCACTCTTTCCTCGTGCCGAGAAGATGATGAAATAAAGAGCGAAAGTGTATTGACTTCAAGCAACCCAACCGCTCAAAATGAGCTTGATAAATGGATTGCTACCAATTTTATAGACCCCTATAATATTGCATTACTTTACAGATACGAGGATACTAAAACCGACCAAACGGATTATGTGATTCCTGCCTCTTACAATAAATCTGTACAGATGGCGAATATTATAAAGTACCTGTTTTTAGATGCGTATGCCCCCCATACCCCAAAAAACTTTTTGAAGCAATATGGACCAAAAACCATTATGCTAGTAGGCTCGGGAGCATATTACCCAAATGGTACAGTCAAGTTGGGGCTTGCAGAAAATGGTGTGAAATTTACTCTGTTTGATGTCAATTCCCTCAATGTCTCTAATGTGGAACAACTCTATGACAGACATTTCAGAACCATTTACCACGAGTTTTCGCACATTCTGCACCAGACTAAGGATTTCTCAGCAGAGTTTAAGAAAATCTCTGCTAAGGATTATGTATCAGATTCGTGGTCTGATGTGTGGCGAAATCCAAGAGACTTAGACGACCAAAATGCTCAAAAACCTTTGTCGCTAGAAGCAGGATTCATCTCAGATTACTCCTCAAAAGATGCCAACGAGGATTTTGTGGAGCTCATCGCGCACTATTTGACATATTCTCCAGAGAAGTGGAAGCAAACCCTAGACAAAGCGGCTGGTGCAAATGGTGATAAACCAGGGAAAAAAATCTTAGAGCAAAAAATAGGAATCGTTATCAGCTATATGAAAAAGGAATGGCAAATCGACCTTGATGCACTAAGAGATGAAATCCAAACGCGTGCCTCAAAAATAGGAGAATTAGAGATTGACCAATTGAAATAGAGTGAGTAATGGAGAGAAAATTATTTAAATATCTATTTCTGCTTTTTGCGATATTCTCTGGCTGTACAGGCTTCGAGGATGATGATTTATTCGGAGAACCCGCTTCGAAGAGATTAGAGCAGAATCGATTAGATGTTTTGAACGAACTGGAATCTTCATCAGAAGGATGGCTACTTCAGTATTATCCTCACCCAGATCAGATTTATGGAGGAATCAACTATTTTCTGAAATTTAAAGAAGGAAAGGTAGTTGCGACCATAGAGGGAACGCAGGGTGAAGTAGAGTCCTCATATCAAATAATAAGCCGAGGCGGAAGTGTAATTACATTTAATCAATACAATGAATTGTTGCATAAGTATGCCGTTCCGTCAGGTGCTAAACCCGAGGGAGACCAAGGAGATTTCGAATTCCTAGTATTGTCGTATGAAAATGGAGTCTATAACTTAAAAGGGCTTAGAACGGGCAACTATTGTAGATTATTGAAGATAAATGAGAATGTTCAATCCTTAGAAAGTAAAATCGACCAAGTTAAAGCCACTTCGTTAGATGGTCTTATATTTAATGAAGAAACGAATCTAAAAGGTGAGATTTCTAAGAGTACTAAGCAAATTAGCTTTGATACTGAGAATGGAGTATTAAGCCAGAGATTTATCTATACTGAAAATGGAATAAGATTATATGACCCGATAACAATTAATGGTAATGTTTACCAAGAATTTGTTTGGAATGCCAAAGATAAGCTGTACCGCCCAATAGGCGAAACAAATGCAGGATTCAGAGTAATACAGGCTCCTATTGATTTTTCTAAGAGATGGTCACTAGTTATAGACCCTCAAAAAGATAATGCTTGCCAGGAAATTAAAGATCTGCAAAATAAAATTCAGGCAGATATTTTGACACAATACCCAGGCGTATTCCTGTATTATCAGTATGATTTTGGAACCTTAACGGGGAAGATGTATGGGATGAGATTTGATGTGATAGATGCTAATACTTTTACCGTGTATGGCGCCACTTATAATGCTACTTTCAAAGGCGTAATAGGAGATGAAAATGCACTGGAATTTGTACCCAATTTCTATTACACTGAAAGCCAAGGAAGCTACTGGGAGTATTTTCCATCATTAAATGAAATCCTAAATAAATTTGCTTCAAACTCACCATACACCGTAACTAAAATTGATGAAGAGCAAAGAAAATTGGTGAGTAAGGAGAATCCAGAATTCTGGTTTGTACTAGGGCCACCACCAGTGGAAGATTAACAATTGTTTAAACAAATAAACCAGCAAAAAAATGAAAATATATAAATTCACGCAAATAGCATCTCTCGCCGCCGTGGCACTCCTTTCAGGGTGTGGGGGGCTTGAGACCGAGGACTTATTTGACAAGCCTTCCTCGATACGATTAGAGGAAAATCGCAACGAAATTCAATCTGCACTAGAAGCCAATGAAGAGGGCTGGGTGTTGCAATATTTCCCTCACCCAGATAGAATTTATGGTGGAGTGAATTATTTCCTCACTTTTAAGGACGGAAAGGTTACCGCAGCCCTAGAAGGTGATACGCAAAATGAGACTTCTGCTTATCAAGTCTTGACCCGAAGCGGAAGTGTATTAAGTTTTAGCCAATACAATTCCCTGCTTCACCAATACGCGAGCCCCTCAGAAAGTAAGCCTGAGGGAGATAAAGGAGATTTTGAGTTCCTCGTGCTGAGACAAAACCAAGATACTATTTTCTTAAAAGGACTGAGAACAGGCAACTACCTTAATTTAATTAAAATCAAAAAGGAAAGCCCAAGCCTAAAAAGCAGAATCGAAGTAATACTTAATAAGCTGAGAGAGGTGGATTTCCCTTCCGCTGGAAAAATCGGTGAGAGCCCTATCGTGGCCTCTTCCAGTAGCCCAAAAAACCTCACCCTTACTTATGAGCAAGGTAAAAGCCCTATATCGTTTTCCTATATTTACACAGCAGAGGGCATTCAGTTTTATGAGCCTATCCTCGTGGACGGGAAGGAGTATTCTCATTTAATTTTAGATGAAAGTAGCAATACCTTAAAGTCCGAAGACGGGCATATTGTAATAAAACTAAAAGTTGCGCCTATCAACTTTAAGACTCAAGGTTGGGTGTTGGATTTAAGTGAGGAAAGCAACAGGTCTAATGCCTTTGTAGGAGCCATTGATGCAGATGGATTAATTCATAAGGTAATATTTGGTGATGAATATGCTTTGCAGAAGTATTATGTTTTAGGAAAGTTAGGGCAAAATGTAGGCTTTCATACTTTTGCCGAAGATATTCAAGGGCCATTTGCTGTCAACGGCTTAAATTTTTCAGCCGATGATAATGATCCAAACTTAATCCATATTGGTAAAGGTGATGCGATTAATTTTGACACTTACCTACGTTATGTCAATAGTGTGCTTAATAAAATTACAAATAACTCGCCATACATTGTGGAGCAAAACGACCCAGCTAAACCAGGAATGGTGAAGCTCACGAGCCAGAAAGACCCCTCTGTTTGGTTCTACATTAGTTCATTATAATTATTTTATAAATAATATTTTAAGTAGAAGTCCACCCTCGCAGGGGTGGACTTCTCTTTTTAGTAACTAAAATAGCCCTACCAAGGCAGAGAAATGGAGAGTGAATGCCTTATGAAATTGCTAAATGTTTTAGCGATTAGAGTATGGTGTTTTGGAATAAAAATATTGTGTTGCGCTACTTTATTAGAAAAAACAACTATCAGGCAAGTGGTTTTTGGTGGAGATGTATGGTTTGAAGTGTTAAAAAGTGATAATTTTATGGGGGGGGGAGTTAAATAGCTTTATTTCTTAAACAGAGTTTAGATGACACTTAGACTTATAAAATTATTGGCTGTTTTATCCGAAAAGTCAGGTGTTTTTGTAGATATGTAAAAATTAGGGTCATTTTTATGTAAAATTCGTAAATGAAATATGTGTTTTTTAATTCTTGAATAAAAAAACATACTTTTAGCCGTGTTAAAAACTTCGTATTTGTTCAAAGCTTCTGTATTTTTGCAGGCAATTACATTTTTAAATTAAAATATGAGGAGTAAAAGTTTATGGACAATTGCTTTTTCTATGTTCCTTAGCGTGAATGCCTTGGCGCAGGAAAAAGTAGTTACAGGAAAAGTGGTAGATGCCAGCGGATTTCCCTTGGCAGATGCCTATGTGTATGTAGAAGGTACCGACCAAGGGGTGTATACCGATGAGAATGGAAACTATTCAATCCCAGCTAATAGTGAGGATAAAATTGTAGTGGAATTCATTGGATTTGATACAAAGACCTTGCCCGTAGGCTCCAAATCTAGCATCAATGTGCAGCTGAATAAAGGTGGCGCAGTAAATCTTAAAGAGCTAGTAGCTGTGGGGTATGGTGTCTCTACCCAAGAGGCATTGACAGGTTCTGCCACTTTGGTGAAGAAAGAGCAGTTAGAAAAGTCCCCAGCCGTGAATCTAGAAAAAGCATTGCAATCAGCTACACCAGGGCTTCAGGTGATTAATGCTACAGGTTCTGCAGGTTCAGGGGCTACAATTCGTTTGCGTGGGATAGGTTCGCTTACAGCAAGTGCCGCGCCACTTTGGGTGGTAGATGGTGTTGTGGGAGCGCCTAGACCTAATATGGAAGATGTGAAAAATATTACAATCCTTAAAGATGCAGCTTCGGCCTCCATCTATGGTTCGCGTGCGGCTAATGGGGTAATCATCGTAACTACTAAGAACGGAAAGCAAGGGCGCACAGATTTCACCGTTCAGGCTAAATACGGTGTCTCCACTAGAACAAATAATAAATTTAAGCTGATGAATTCAGCCGATTTTTATCAAACCTCGTGGCGAGGCTTGTACGCAGAAGCCTTAGCTTATGGGCTTCCGCACGATAGAGCCTCTGCCTATGCAAGCGGAAGAGTAGAGCAATATGCTGGGCGAAACCCCTTTAATCTCGCTAATCCATTTGATGAAAATGGAAACATATTGCCAGATGCTCAATTAATGATTAATGAAGATTGGCTTAACTTAGCTTACAGAGCTGGCGCTACAAGACAATACGATGTAAGCGCTAACGGAGGGAATGAAAATACAAAATTCTACCTCTCCCTAGGCTATTATAATCAAGATGGTATCGTGAAGCCAGATGACTACACCCGCTACTCTGTGCAGTTGAATGTGAGCAATCAGGTGAGTGATAAAATTAAAATAGGGCTAAGAACAACCCTCAGAAGGTCAGAGGGCCACGGCGTAGGTGATTCTCCAAGCCCAAGGTCTACGGGCTATGCAGCTTATACAATGCCAAGCAATGTCTCGCTCTATGAATTAGATGATAATTTCAATATCGTGAGAGACCAATACGGTAGGCCACTCTATAACTGGGACAATGAGATTCAGCAAGATTATAACCCTTACGGCTTAGCCGCACTCAATAGTAATTATGGTAAAGTTACCTCCGCATTCAGTAGCGTGAACTTTAATTACAAAATTTTAGAAAACTTAATCTTTGATACCAATTTCAGTGGAGATTATTCCAACGATAGAAGCGGTTCTTTTGATTCAAGATTGCACGGCGATGCCAGAGGCGTAGGCGGTAGAAGCCAAAAAGAAGCCACAGAATCATTCAGATATTTAGGCTCTACAACTTTGACCTATGATAAAAATTTAGGCGAAAATCATCACCTCAATGCTATGGTGGGGCACGAGTTTGAAAGTTATAGAGCAGAATCTCTCAGTGCGCAAGCCAAGGGCTACGAGTTTGATTTCTCCTCAGAGCTATCAGTAGGTACGGCGCCAGAAAAAGTGAACTCATCCGTGGCACAGAACAAAATGATAGGTGTATTCTCCCGTGTAAACTATGATTATGGGAATAAATATTACACCTCATTCTCCATCAGACGCGACGGCTCCGCAAAATTCGCCCCATCAAATCGCTGGGGAACCTTCTGGTCGGCCTCAGCCGCTTGGCGATTAAACAAAGAAAACTTCTTGCGAGATGTGCGCTGGATTGATAATTTAAAACTAAAAGGAAGCTACGGTACGAGTGGAAATGCTGATATTGATTCATACCTATTTATGCCACTATATGGCTTAGGTGGCGACTATAATGGGCAGGCAGGTTTGGTGCACACTCAATTATCTAACCCTAGCCTGAGATGGGAGAAAAACGCAATGACTAATGTGGGTATAGAGTTCGGATTATTCGGCTTCCTAGATGGTACAGTAGAGTGGTTTACCAGAGCCTCAAAAGATTTGTTGATGGATAAGCCACTATCATACTCCACAGGTTGGGCTTCGCGCACAGAGAATGTGGGAGCTATCAAAAACACAGGTATCGAAATCCAATTAAGCTCTAAGAACATTAGAACTGAAAAATTCTCTTGGGAGACTAGATTTAATATAACTCACTACAAAAACGAAATCACTCAGCTCTCACAAGATAGAATCGTGCGAAGTGCCAATTCCAAAATCTGGAGAGTGGGCGAAAATGCTTACACTTGGTATCTAAAAGATTATGCCGGTGTAAATAAAGAAACAGGTGCCGCTCAGTGGTATAGAGATGTGGTGGGCGCAGATGGCTCAATCTCTAAGGAATTAACGGAAGACTACGGCCTAGCCACTTACTATGAATTAGGCTCTTCCTTGCCAAAAGTATACGGAGGATTGGATAATAACTTTAATTACAAAGGCATCAATCTATCCATTCAGCTATATTACACCTTTGGAGGCAAAATCTATAACAGATTAGAGGAGCTCACAATGAACGACGGATCAACTTATGGTTGGCAGCTAAATGAAAAGATGAAAAATGCGTGGAGACCTGATAACAAAGATTCCGACATTCCGCAATTCGTGCATAATAACCCAACCAAGGCCAATCAAAGGTCTTCAAGATTCTTAAAAGATGGCTCTTATGTAAGAATTAAAAATGTGGAATTATCTTATGACATTCCAAAAGATTACCTAAAAAGAGCTGGAATTCAATCAGCCAAAGCATTCATCAATGCAGACAATGTTTACACATTCACCAAATACGATGGGCTAGACCCCGAGCAAGGTGTTAATGGATTTAATGCTTTCTCTTCAATTCCAAACATTAGAACAATCACCTTTGGCGTTAGAGTAGGTCTTTAATAATTAAAAACAAAACAATTTATATGAAAAATATAACTAAACTAATCATAGGAGCTTCGATGCTAAGCGCTGTCGCGTGTACAGACTCTTGGCTAGATGTGGAGCCCACCAAATCAATCCCCGCAAAAATAGCATTCTCTACACCAGAAACATTGAACGCCTCTGTGGTAGGTATTTATAGAGGATTTATGGGGCAAAAAACAGGAGGCGCATACAATGTAGTGTTCAACGATATCCGTGGCGAAGATGTTGTGCTAAAAAGTAGAAACAATTACAACAAGTTTGTCCGTGTCTACGATTACGGATACATTCCCTCCCTTTCGTTCGGCAATGATATATACTTTTCATTCTATGAAATCATCGAGGGCTGCAACTCTATCATCGCCGCAGATGAGAGAGGCGAAATCACCCTCTTGCCCGCCGTGAAAGCCCCCCTCGTAGCCGAGGCAAGAGCAATGAGAGCATACAGCTACTTCCAGCTAGTAAGAATGTTTGCCGAGCCTTATTCTAAAAACGGCGGCGAAAGCCCAGGGCTTGCCCTAAAAGTAACCCCAGAGGTAGACGACCTCGTGCCTAGAACCAAGGTAAAAGATGCCTATGATTTAATCCTTTCAGATTTAAATTATGCCCTTGCGCATCTTCCAGCGCCCACCAGAAAAGACCGCGTGAACCGAACCTTCGTTCAAGGGCTATTAGCAAGAGTATTCCTAGAACTTGGCGAAAACCAAAAAGCCATAGAATACGCACAAGCTGCACTTGCTCAAATGCCTGCCCTAAGCCCAGAAATTTATGAAATAGGCGTATCGCAGGACAATCCCTCTGTCATATTCGCCATTTATAATACCGAAAAAGTATACCTAGGCTTTGGCGCTTATGCATCAGACATTGATTACGGCTACAAAGACGCAGGAGGCTACGGCGTAGTAGGCGCAGACATTGATTTTGTAAACAATAACTACTCTGCCGATGATAGAAGAAACGCTTGGTTCGTTAATAGATGGGTGTATGAAAACCAGTTCGAAGTAGACGGAGGAAAAACCACTTGGACCGCCTACAAAGCCAAACTAAGCGATAAAGCTTTCTACGATGAGCAAGTAAGCAGAAGAAATATCCCAGCCGGATTATGGGACGATGCCACAGGCCGAATCCCTGAAAATAGCCTCCGAGACTTGGAGAGAATTATGTATGATAACGCTTTCTTCAACATCATTTCTATGTACGGAAAATTTCCGCCGTTTTCAGCACAGAGAGCCGTGGGCAATCAGCCCACCCCAAATGCAGGATATCCCAACCTAGCAAATGTCCCTGTGATGAGAACCCCAGAGCTTCACTTAATCATTGCAGAAGCAGCCGCACTAAAAGGGGATAACGCCCTTGCGAAGCAAGAGCTATTAGCCGTGCAGCAAAACGCCAACGCACAGCCATACAGCACTGGAAACCTCCTTGATGCAATCCGCCTAGAACGAAGAAAAGAGTTAATCGGCGAAGGATTCCGCACCTTTGACATCATCAGACAAGGAAAAGTGATTGAACGACCAAACTACTGGGGGCCTAAGCAATACGCTACCATCAACCCAACAGACCCTAAGTCTAAAATCATATTCCCAATCCCTCAAAAAGAGATTGACAACAACCCGCTCTTTACCGAGCAGGACCAAAATGCAGCTTACAAGTAATTAAGCCAAAAAGTAATCTCACTATTTCAATGCCTTGCCTATTTGCAAGGCATTTTTTTATGCCCGTGCAAAATCTAAATCAAGGAGAGCTAAAAAGTAAGCAAGAAAAACCCTATTTCATTAAAGAGAATTTAAAAAACCATCTAGGGGAAGTTTTTTTACATATGAAGAGGCTTCCTCTACACTTGTAGATAATTCCTCTACACATAGAATATTTAATGTCCTAGATGTTTTATTGTAAAATCTTTAATGATTTTTGAAATTTATTAGATAAAGTATAAATCCGCTTCATCTACGGCGCGCACCCCCTTGGGGTGCGCGCCGTAGATTGGTTTGATGGGGCTATTTTTTAATTTCCAAAAAAGGCTACCTTTGTAGCACCTAAATATTTACACCTGAATGAAGCCAGAATACACCCCGCAGCAATGGGCGCGCATCAAGAAATTTTTGCCCTACATTATGGCAACGGCTATTTTTATGCAAATGCTAGATGCCACGATTCTGAATACCGCTTTGCCTGCCATGGCAAAATCGCTCAATGTTTCGCCACTCAATATGCAATCTGCCATCATCAGTTATGTAATTACATTGGCACTTTTTATCCCGATTAGTGGATATTTGGCAGATCGGTATGGGACTAAAAAGATTTTTATTTTGGCACTATTTATCTTTGGCGTAGGCTCGCTTATGTGTGCTTTAAGTTTCTCGTTGAAATTTCTGGTTTTGTCTCGAATTATCCAAGGTTTAGGCGGAGCTTTGATGACTCCCGTAGCGAGGCTTGCTCTTATGAAAACTTACGAAAAATCTGAGTTTGTGGCAGCTATGAATTTCGCTATTATCCCAGCCCTCATTGGTCCCATAGCAGGTCCGCTCGTTGGGGGGTATTTAGTGGATTATTTAAGTTGGCATTATATATTTTTAATCAATTTACCAATTGTAATCATTGGGATTTTACTTAGTTTAAAATTTATGCCACAATTTTATGGCGATGACCCGCATTTAGATTTAAAGGGCTTTTTGTTGTTTGGTGCTTCCTCTGTATTATTGTCTGTTGCGTTAGAAGTTATAACCAACGAAAGTTTATTCATCTATGGCGTTATAATGCTAGTTTTGGGCTTAATGTTTTTGCCTATTTATTTTAGGCATGCCAAGAAGCGAGAATTTCCAATTTTCCCAACACATTTGTTCAAGGTAAGAACATTCAGAATTGGGCTTTTGGGCAATTTAGCCTGTCGATTAGGCATCAGTTCTTTGCCGCTGTTGGTGCCACTTTTAATGCAGATAGACTATCAACAATCTGCTGCCGTTTCTGGGTGGATCGTTGCGCCCATGGCATTTTCTTCTATGCTTGCCAAGCCTTTAGTCGTCCCGATTTTAAACCGATTTGGCTATCGCAGAATTTTAATAGGAAATACCATAATCATAGGCTTATTAATTGCCTCGATTGCCATTCCGTCGAGAGGGGCGAGCATTTATGTATTTATCCCGATTTTAATCGTTTTAGGATTTTTCAATTCGATACAATTCACGGCGATGAACTCCATTGCTATTGCCAATTTAAGGAATTACCAAACCAGCAGTGGGAATAGCTTGCTTTCAGTAAATCAGCAGATTGCTATTGGTTTTGGGATAGCGATAGGATTAGCTATTTTAAGATTTTTTCAGCATAATCCGTATTTCACACAATTCGGAATGCACGATGCGTTTAGATTCACATTTTTAAGTATTGGAGCAATTACAGTAGCTTCTACCTTGGTATTTGCTCGCTTAAATCCTACAGATGGCAATAATCTTAAAACCAAAAAATAATTGATATTTAATTTTTTAAGTTGAGTAGAAATCAATATTTTTGTATAAATGAAAAAGTAGAGTAATGAAAAAAATATTTTTAAGCCTTTTGGTAGGTGTAAGCGTGAGTACATTTGCGCAAGAAGATTTAATCAATTCACTTAAGAACAACAAAAGTTCCATCAACGGATTTGTGTTCACACCCGTAAAAGTGAACGATGCTACATCGGTTAAGAATCAAGGGAAAAGTGGAACTTGCTGGAGCTATTCGGGAAACTCATTTCTAGAGTCTGAAATGTTGAAGAAAGGCAGACCTGCTGTAGATTTGGCTGAAATTTTTACCGCAAGAAACACCTATATTGATAAAGCTAAAAACTATGTGCGCATGCACGGACATTTGAACTGGGGAGATGGAGGAGAATTGCACGATGTCTTAAACGCCTACAGAAAGTATGGCGCACTTCCGCAAGAAGCGTATGATGGCTTAAACGAAGGACAAAAGTTAAACGACTTTGGCGAAATGCAATCAGCACTCAAAGCTTATTTAGATGCCATTATTAAAAACAAAAAGCTTAGCAAAAACTGGCTAAATGGGTTTACAGCTATTTTAGATGCATATTTAGGCAAAGTGCCAGAAAAATTCACATATAAAGGCAAAACATATACACCAAAAACTTTTGCTAAAGAAGTAGTGGGCTTGAATCCAAACGATTATATAGAAATGGTATCATTGAACGATGAACCAAAATACGAATATGTGTTTTTCCCAGTGCCAGATAACTGGAGTTTTGATTATGCTTACAACATCCCGATGGATGACATCACGAAAGTAATAGATTATGCTATCGAAAAAGGATACACCGTAGGCTGGGCAGCAGATGTTTCAGAAAAATATTTTAGCTGGTTGAATGGTGTAGCTTATGTGCCAACAAAAAATTACGAGGATATGTCTGCAAAAGAGCGCCAAAATATGTTTAGTGCACCACCAGCACATGAGCGAGAAATCACTCCAGAAATGAGACAAGAGGCATTCGAAAACTATGAAACTACAGACGACCATGGAATGCATATCGTAGGTTTGGCCAAAGATCAAAACGGAAATGAATATTATATCGTAAAAAATTCATGGGGATTGAGCAATGATTACCAAGGCTACCTTTATGTAAGTAAAAACTATGTAAAATATAAAACAACTGCTATTATGGTAAATAAAGCAGGTATTCCAAAATCAATTTTAAAAAAATAATATTTTGCTTAATTGTAAAATATAGAAAATCTATCAAAAGCCCTTTTTCAGCCATTGAGAAAGGGCTTTTGTTTACTACCTGTTAAAAACAAAAAACGATAATTTTAGGTAGCAATGAAAATTTAAACTACCTTTACCCACCTATGGATGAAGATTTTTTCTGCAGCGAGCTCGTGCAAAAATTTGAGCAAATGATTGAAGATAAGGAGAGTCTATATTTCGATTCAGATGAATTGGTAGAGATTATAGAACACTATCTTTCAATCAGAGATATGGAATATGCCCAAAATGCTATTGAGTTTGCCAAGGAAATACACCCAGCTAATCTCAATATCTTAATTAAGGAATTTGATTTTAGCATTGAAAATAATCAAATTAGAAAAGCGGAACGCCAGATGATTGAGCTAGAATCAATGGCAAGTGGTGATATCGATTATATAATTGCATGTGCTAAGTTTTATGCTGTGAAAAATGATTCATACAAAGCCATTGATTTATATCAACAAGCCTTGCAGCGAGCAGATGATGAGGAAACAAAGATATTCCTTTTACACAATTTAGGCAATGAGTACCTAAATATAGACAATTGTGTGCGTGCGTTTCATTATTTCAAAAGCATATTATCCATCGATTGCCAAGATGAGGAAGCTTTTATTTCATGTGTAGATTGCTATGATGAGATGGGAAAAATTCACGAAAGTTTAGAATTTATTGAGCAATATCTAGACAAAGACCCGTATTCAGAATGTGCCTGGATTGAGCTAGGGAGAAAGCATCTTTTAATCGAGAATTATCCCGAAGCACTCAATGCCTTTGATTTTGCCATAGCCATAAATCCAAAAAGCATAAATTCGTTAATGTTGAAAGCTTATACCTTAGAGCTTTTGGATAAATATGAAGAAGCCATCGAAGTGTATCAAGAAGCCTCTGTTTTAGAATATACTACGGCTACTACTTTTATGAAAATAGGGCAAGCTTATTTAAATTTAGGAAAGAAAGAAAAAGCACTCGATGCATTTCATACAGCAATTCATGAAGATCCGCAATTGGATAAAGCATGGTATGAAATAGCATTAATCTACGAAGATTTAGGGCTTTACCAAAAAGCACTTCAATACATTAGCCGTGCCATAGAGCTAGAGGATAATAATGTGAGTTATCACAAACGAAAAGCCTATTATCTTGTGCAAATGGGTAATTTGCAATCAGCAGAGATTTGTTATCAAACGATTTTAAAATTAGAAGGGCATAAATTCATCAATTGGCACGCCTACGCTGAATTACAAGTGCTCTTGGGCGATTGCAAGGCAGCGATAGAGACCATTCATGCAGCGTCCAAAAAATTCAATCAACCAGAATTGTTGTACCAATTAAGCCATTGCTATTTCAATTTAGATAATACGGCAAAGGGCATTCAATATTTAAAAAAGGCACAGCAAGTGGCCCCAGAGCTTTTGCCCAAAATGATTGAAAAATATCCGATTTTAAAGGATTTTCTCAAAATTATTTCTGCATTAGATTAAATTACAATTACTTAAAAATCAAAGCCAATTATTTAACGATGAGGTAACACAAAAAGTGCCATTTTTGCACTTGTGATGAGTTACTTTATCATTGGAGACATACACGGGTGCTACTACGCACTAGAGGAAATGCTTGCGCACTGGAATCCAGCAAAAGAAAAATTGATTTTGCTTGGCGATTTGGTGCACAAGGGCAAGCATTCTTATGCCGTGCTCGAAAAAGTGATTCAATTACAGAAAAAATACCCCGAAAATGTAATTGTGCTTAAAGGCAACAACGACGAAATCTTTCAGCGACGCTACGAAGAAAACATCACGCTTTCAGATAAACAAAAATTTGAAACCTATAATTTAAACTATGTTTCTGTATTGCAGTGGCTCGATGAGTTGCCACATTTTTACGAAGATACCAAAATTTTTGCGAGCCATGCAGGATTTCCTTCCAATGAACCCGAGGAGAATGTAGAAGAAATCGATTTTCTATTTCATAAAGGCGAACTCAAAAAACTTAAAAAAACGCAATTTTTGGGGCATGTAGTGGTACAGGAACCTACCTATGTAAAAGATAAAAAAGCGTGGTATTTGGATACGGGTGCTGGCTGGGGGAAATCGCTTACAGGAATAAAACTTAGCAAAAAAGCAAAAGTGAATCAAATCATTAGCATTTCGGTAACTAAAAAAGATTTTTGTTTACAATAAGATTGGTAAAAAATTTGTATCTTGTATCATCATAAGATATGAATTTAGTAGCGCATCAATTATTATCATTTAATATCCCTGAAATTCAAGTGGGAAATCACTTGGGCGAGGTTGTGAAAGGGAGAGATTTTTCCCAATACCCTCCCTTAATACAAAAGGGAATACAATTGCATAGACATATAGATTCTTTTACCGATTCGCATCCTATCGTGAGGCGTAGCTGTGCCCGCCTTCATAATGATTACGGGAAATATGCCCCCATTATCGTAGATATATTTTATGATTATTTCTTAATCAAAAATTGGGGGAAATTCTGCAAAAAAGATTTTAATACTTTTAGAAAAGAATGCTACAAAATACTTTTGGCATACAAGGAATTGTACCCCAATTCATTACGAAAAACAACGGAGCTCATGGCAAAGCGGGATTGGTTCTATCAGTATTCAATCATGGAGGGAATAGAATTAACTTTGAATAAATTGGGGCAACACACACGATTTCAGAACAACATGCACATGGCAGTAAAATCGCTCTATGTAGACGAGGCACTTTTTAACGAAGATTTTTTAGCATTTTACCCCGAATTAGAGCAATCCTGCCGCGAATTTTTAGAGCTTTCAGCTTAGAAAAATTACTTATATTTGTAAGGTGAGCAATCCAATCTTAACTCCCATAGACTATTTAAACGGGCTGGGTCCGCAACGAGCTGAGGTGCTAAAATCTGAGCTCCAGCTCTTTAATTGTCGGGATTTATTGTATCACTTTCCGTTTCGTTACATCGACAAAACTAAATTTTACACTTTAAAAGAAATTACCAATTTTTCGTCTGAAATTCAGATTAAAGGCACAATCATCAATATGCAAGAAGTGGGCGAGGGGCGAAAAAAACGCATTCACGCTACTTTTCAAGACGAAACGGGGCAAGCCGATTTAGTTTGGTTTAAATATTCGCCATGGCTTAAGAAAAAAATCTCGGATTTAATCGCAAAGCCTATCGTAATTTTTGGTAAGCCAAATCTTTTTCAAAACCGAATCAGTTTCACGCACCCAGAAATGGAAACCGAGACGGCGCATCAAGCCGAAGGCAAAGGACTCGAGCCCGTGTATTCTACCACCGAAAAAATACAAAAAAAAGGAATTACGCCCCGCATTTGGCGTGGCATGATGGCGCAAGTTTTAGAAATGGTAAATCCCTACATTCGGGAAAATTTATCCAGCGAAATCAAACGAAAATATGATTTAATCGATAGAAACAAAGCCTTTTACCAAATTCATTTTCCCAAAAATGCAGAAGAGCTGAATCAAGCCCAAAAAAGATTAAAATTTGAGGAATTTTATTTTCTGCACCTTTCGTTGCAAATGCAAAAAGCCATAGGCAAAAAGAAATTCAAATCGCAGCCATTTTCTTCTGTGGGCGATTATTTCAACGATTTTTATCATCATCATTTAGGCTTTGAATTGACCAATGCCCAAAAGCGTGTGATACGAGAAATCCGTTCGGATATGGCAAAATCTAGCCAAATGAATCGCTTGTTGCAAGGCGATGTGGGGAGTGGAAAAACCATCGTGGCGTTTATGTCGATGCTCATCGCTGCCGACAATGGATTTCAATCGTTATTGATGGCGCCGACCGAGATTTTGGCACAGCAGCATTATTATGGCTTAAAGCAAGAGGCTGATAAGTTGGGGCTGCAAATTGCCCTGCTCACAGGAAGCACCAAAACCGCTGAGCGCCGTGAAATTCACCAAAAATTGGAAGACGGGAGCCTAAACTTCCTAGTGGGAACTCACGCCTTGATTGAGGATAAAGTGAAGTTTAAGAACTTAGGCTTTGCTATTATAGATGAGCAGCACCGCTTTGGGGTAGCACAACGAGCCAAGCTTTTTAGCAAAGGAGCTATGCCTCCGCATATGCTGATTATGACGGCAACACCGATTCCGCGAACGCTGGCAATGACGCTCTACGGAGATTTAGATATTTCAATTATTGATGAATTACCTGCAGGTAGAAAACCGATTCAGACGCACCATATGCTCGAAAAAGATCGTTTAAAATTGCTCGGATTTATGCGCCGAGAAATCCAAAAAGGTAGGCAGATTTATATTGTGTATCCGCTGATTGAGGAATCGCAACAATTAGACTATAAGGCGCTGATGGACGGCTACGACTACATTGCTACTGAGTTTCCATATCCCGATTTTGCCATTAGCATCGTGCATGGGCAAATGAAACCGGCCGACAAAGATTATGAAATGCAACGCTTTGCCAAAGGTGAAACCGATATCATGGTGGCAACGACGGTGATAGAGGTGGGGGTGAATGTGCCCAACGCCAGCGTGATGATTATCGAAAGTGCCGAGAAATTCGGATTATCTCAATTGCACCAATTGCGCGGTAGAGTAGGGCGAGGGGGCGAGCAGAGTTATTGTATTTTGATGACGAAAGATAAGCTCAACGAAACGGCGTATAAACGAATCCAAACCATGTGCCAGTCTACCGATGGATTTAGAATTGCCGAAGTGGATTTAGAGTTGCGAGGTCCTGGAAATGTGATGGGAACACAACAAAGTGGTATTTTAAATCTAAAGATTGCAGATTTAAAAATGGATAAAACCATATTTCAAGCAGCTAGAAAAGCCGTGGAAGATACCTTGGAGGAGGATTTTGACCTCTCGATGACAAAGAATGCAAACATTCTTCATTTTTTTAATCTTTATCACAAAAAGAAAATCGGCTGGGCTAATGTGGGCTAAAAAAATTTTAATTCCTGAAATAAAAATTTATGAAACATAAAATAATCGCAGTATTTTTGTTACTGAGCGTAGCAATTAGCTGCCAAACGAATAATAAACCTAAAACTATGAGTACAAATTTAGAAACAGCAACTTTAGCAGGCGGGTGCTTCTGGTGCTTGGAAGCCGCTTACGACCGATTAAAAGGGGTAGAAAATGTACAATCTGGATTTGCTAATGGGCACACCGAAAATCCGAGCTACAAGGAAGTGTGCACGGGCGAAACGGGACATGCCGAGGTGGTGCGAATTACTTATGATCCGAGCCAGATTGATTTCAAAACCTTGTTAGAAGTTTTTTGGGTTTTGCACGATCCTACTCAGCTTAACCGACAAGGCGAAGACATCGGAACGCAGTACCGTTCAGGGATTTTCTATGAAAACGAAAAGCAAAAAACAGAAGCCGAGGAATCGATGAGAAATTCAATCGCACGCGGGGATTATGACAAGCCATATGTAACTATTATAGAGCCTCTGAAAGCCTTTTACCCTGCCGAGGATTACCACACCGATTATTTTGAATTGCACCAAACGCAACCCTATTGCAGCGCGGTGATTGCTCCCAAAATGCAGAAATTTCAGGCTAAATTCAAAGAGCTTTTAAAAGATTAAAATTATTATAAGAGAGATTGTTCAAAAGGCAATCTCTTTTTTTATGTAAAGATATTAGCGTTTAATTTTTATATTTACGATATATTAAATCGTTAGAGATGTTTTCATTGTTCAAGTTTTTGATAGTTTTATTTATTTCAATATTGCTACTTGTCGTTTGGCTAATTACTCAAAAGAAAATTTATATAAAGATTTTATCTTATTTTTACTTATTCTTGGCTTTGATGATTGCAATTGCTTGGATTGTAAATGCTTTTACAAAACCAATCAATTTAAAAAAAGAAGATTATTATGGAGAATATATTATAAAAAAGGATTTTTTCAAGGGGAAACAAGCAGATTGGCAGTACAATCATTATAGATTTGAGATTAAGAGAAATGATTCGATTTATTTTTACATTACCGAAAACGAAAAGATTTTGAAAACCTTGAGAGGTAAAATTTCAACGGTAAAACCATTTAACTCAGAAAGACTTGTAATTAAAATAGATTCTTCCAATTTCCATATTTTAGAAGACAATCCTACAATTTTCAGAAATCCAAAGGGATTTTATTTAGTTTTTAGATCCTCTAAATATTACAATGTGTTTTTTGAAAAAGGAAAATGGACTTCTTTAAATAAATAATATGCAGAGATGAGAATTTAAATGTGAAGCAAAGTATTAAAAAAATAGAAAAAATATAATTTTTTAAATCTATGCAAGTGAGTAGAAATATATTAGCCTTGGGCTTAGCCTTTTTAATCGTATTGGGAAATGCGATTTTTGGGTATTTTTTTGCGCCAGACGAAATTACGATAACGCCTTTAATTGTTTCGCTCACGGCATTGCTTGTGTGTTTCGGGACTAAAAATTTAAGCTTTATTTACATTGCCGTTTGGACATATATTTTTTTAGGGCTAAATGATATTTTAATTAAACTCTTCGGGGGAGGTATGCATGATGGTTTAGGGCAATCTTTAATCAATACATCGTCATGGATTGGTTTAATGCTTGTGCTTATTATTTTGATTTTTAAACTTATTAAATCCAAAAGCAATGAAAGCCAATCAGAGAGAATCAAAGCATTTGCATTATTTGTAATTTTGATAATTGTACATTTTGTATTATTCCTAAATTTAGGACAAGGTAGATGTTGTAATTGCTAAAATAGAAATGAGAATGATGGAAAAAAGCCTGCAAAATTTGAATTTTACAGGCTTTTTCATTCTATTTTAAAAATCAAATTATTGATTGTTTCTCACGATGTAGTCGGCGATTTTTTCAATCAAGTTTACGCGGTCTTTGCCACCCACATTGTGCTCGTGCATTGGATAAGAGAAGAAATCCACCTGAACATTGTTTTTCACAGCAGCTTCTAGCAAGCTCATGCTGTGCTGTGGAACCACCACATTGTCGATACTTCCCGTGATGAGCATTAATTTACCTTGCAAATTTTGGATGTAGTTTGAAACCTTACTTTGCTTGTAGCCCTCTGGGTTTTCTTGTGGTGTGTCCATGTAGCGTTCGCCATACATCACCTCATACATTCTCCAGTTGATGACAGGTCCACCCGCTACCGATGTGGTAAATACACCTGGCTGACGAAGCATTAAGCTCGACGCCATAAAGCCTCCAAAGCTCCAGCCGTGTACTGCAATGCGTTTAGCGTCTACGAAAGGCAATGATTTCAGATATTCTACACCTTTCATTTGGTCTTCGATTTCTTTGTTACCTAAATGTCTGTGGATTACGCTTTCAAATGCAAATCCGCGATTGGCAGAGCCACGATTGTCGAGCGTGAAAACGATATAATCGTTCAAGCTAGCAAAGGCAGGCTCCCACATGCTTGCACCACCCAAGAATGAATTCGTAACGAGCTGCGCGTGCGGACCGCCATAAACATAAATCAAAACAGGGTATTTTTTATTTGGGTCGAAGTTCTCTGGCTTAATCATGCGGGCATATAATTTGGTACCGTCGTTGGCTTTTAAATCCAAAAATTCGATGTTTCCTACTGCGTAATTTTTCAAAGGATTATCGCTTGTTTTGATGATTGTTTTTTTGCCATTTCGGGTATCTATGATTTGCGTAATGCTCGGAATCTCAAGCGAAGAAAATTCGTCGATTAAGTAATTTCCATCTTCACTCAAAATCGAATTGTGCGTACCTGCAGTCGGTGTGAGATTGGTAGTTTTTCCAGATTTTAAATCAGTTTTAAAAGTCTGCGTATTACGCGGATCTTCGCCCGTTCCTGTGTAGATGACAGATTTTCCATCGTTGCTAAAGCCTAAAATATCTTTTACTACCCATTTGTGCTTAGTCAGTTGTTTCGCTGTTTTGCCGTCTGTGCTTAAAAGATAAATATTTCTAAACCCGTCTTTTTGGCTCATCCAAAGTAAGTTTTTAGTCGAATTTGGCACAAAAACCGCTTCATTTTCTGGCTCTACCCAAATGTTGTTGGAATAAGAGAAAATCGTATTCACTTTTTTGCCCGTAGCCACATCATAACGGTTGAGGTCATAATGCGTAGTTGCACGGTTGATTTCAGCCAAAACGATGTACTTTTCATCTGGGCTCCAAGCCAAATTGGTTAAATAATGAAAATTATCGGTGTTGATGTCTAAATAAGTGGTTTTGTTGGTTTTAAAATTATAAATTCCCACTTTAGCGATTTCGCTAGGGTCGCCCGCCATCGGGTATTTGATTGGCATTGGCGTAGCAGGAATCGTGTTCAAATCTACCAAAGGATAGCTGTTCACTTTGGTTTCATTTTTTTGATAAAAAGCTAAAAGATTTCCGTTGGGAGAGAAGAAAATCCCTTTTTTGATGCCGTACTCACTACGGTGAATCGCTTGTCCAGAAACGATGTTTTTATCCTTGCTATCGGTTACTTGCAGGATTTTGCCCCCGTTTGGTTGCGCAACATACAAGTTGTTTTCCATCGTGAAAGCCACGCGATTAGTATTTTTATCGATTTCAGCATTTTCGGCATTTTCAGGAAGTTTAATGCCTATATTTTTATCATTTTTGATGTCCCAAGCGTAGTAAGTATTTCCTGCTTTAAAGAAAAGTTGATTGTTTTTATAGCTTAATCTTGGTAAATATCTTAAATCAGGGAATTTGGATTTAATTTCTTGAAAACCAATGGTTCTTGTTTCTTTTCCTTGGGTGTTTTTAAAGACGAGCCCACGCTGGTCTTGGTAAAAGAAATCATTTCCAGCCCAATCTAGGTTGTAGAGCGTTTCTGGGTATAGCCCTTTGTAGTAGCCCATTACAGCATCTTCTATGCTCAATTTTTGTTTTTGGGCTAAAAGCGAACTGCTTTCAAATACGAGTAAAAAAAGCAGTGTAAATAATTTAAATTTCTTCATCGAAAGGAGTTTTTTTAATTAAAAAATCATTGATATGTTCAAAACCATTTCTTAGGTTTAAATCGCGTTGTGGAAACGGAATTTCGATTCCCTCTTTGCTAAAGGCTTCAAAAATGGCATAATATAATTCACTTTTTAGTACTCTTGGTCGCTGGATAAATGTTGAAGTCCATACCACGAGTTCAAAATTCAGCGAGCTGTCGCCATAATCATCAAACCATAATTCAGGTTCAGGGAATTTTAAAACTCCTTTGTGTTTTTTGGCTACTTCAATTGCGATTTCGCGCACACGACTTGGATTTTCGTTGTATGAGACCCCAATCGGAAAGCGAAAACGCACTTTTCGCTCGTTATAAGACCAGTTGATTACTTTATTATTAATAAATTCAGAATTGGGCACAATGACATTGATGTTGTCATTGGTCACGATTTTGGTCGAGCGCATAGAGATAGAAGTTACATCGCCCACGATGTTGCCCACCTCAATACGGTCGCCCACTTTAATAGGGCGTTCAAACAAGATGACTAAACCGGAAATGAAATTTTGCGCAATGTTCTGCAAACCAAATCCAATACCCACGCCCAGTGCTCCTGCCAAATAACTGAAAGAGCCAAAATCAAATCCTGCCGATTGGAAAATAAATATAATACCTAAAAAGATGAATAAGTATTTAAAAATAGCAGAAATCGAGCTTCGCACGCCACGATCAGCCACTCGAGAAGATAAAACTTTGTTTTCTAGAAACTTTGAAAGTTTTTTGGCAATCAAAATCAGAATCACAAATGCTACCACCATATAGAGTGCCGTGAGCAATGTAAATGGTTTATCTCCAATTTTTACTAATTCTGTGTTGAAGAAAGCTTTGACTTGTTTCCAAAACTGATTTGCAACTTCTTTAGATTCTTCCATAGATTTTTAAGTGTAATTTTTCCGAACTCGCAAGGTACAAATTTATTGTAAAATTATTGAGCACCGATTATTTTTTGTTTAAATCATTGCCTTTTACGGTGTAGTACCATGCTAGGCTCATTTGTTTGCTGTAGGCATCGATAGGGGTATTCTTTAAATCTACTTTGTCTTCTTGCCAATTTCTAAGATTTATTTTTTCTTTTTTTTCTTCTGCCGGGAAGTAGTATAAATCATTATTTTGAATGATTTTCTCGAAAGAAATCGCCTGTTTTTTATCGGAGTTTAAAAGGGATTCGCCAAAGCTGTAATAGATGAAATCCTTTGGTGCAATCATTTCAATTATTGTAGGCATAATGTCTATATGCGTGCCAGGAGTGGTTTTTAATTCGGGTGTAATGCTTTTGCCATAAAGAATAAAGTTTACCGAGCTTCTTTCATATAAGTTTGGCTGATGAGTGATGAATCTTCGACCAAAATGATCGCCCGTAAATCCAAAAATTGCATTGGGGAATTTCTGTTCAGCTTGTTCTACAAAATCACCTATACATTTATCGCCATACCACAAATGTCCCATTTCTTTCAGTGTAAGTCCATTGTCATAGTACTTTTGCAAATCCTTAGGGAAATCCTCTTTCTTTTTATACGGAAAACCTTTTTTATCCACATCTACGGTGTAAGGTGTGTGGTAGCTGGTTGTGAGGATTAGATTAAAGGTATATTCTTCAGGATTAATGCTTTGATTTACTAATTTAAACAAATCTTCGTCCTCTACACCCCAGACATTCAAGTCGGTTTTATCGGCGTAATCCATGGCAGAATACACATGATCCGCCCCTTGATTAAGAGAAAAATCTCCGATGTTTTCCCAGCTTAAAAAACCGCCATAAAACAAATTAGTCTTGTAGCCTAATTTTTTAAATTGTTCGAAAATTGAAGTTTCAAATGGTTTTTTTGATTCTCTTATATGGCTAATGTTTATCCCTACATAGGGAATATTAGTCACTATACTGCCTAGAGAATTAAAGGTTCCATAAGAAGCAGGTAGAAAGTGAGTGAATCTGAGGGATTTATCGGCAATAGCGCTTAATTTTTCTGAAAGTTTAAGGGGGCGGTACTTATCCATCAAAGGCCATGAGTCGTAACTTTCCATAATTACAAGAAATATCTGTTTAGGCTTCTGTATGCTAGCCCCTTGGGCTTTTTTCATCAACAAATCGGTAACATATTTATTTTTGAAAGTTTGGTGAAATGTTTTTTCAGTAATAAATGGATTTTCTGTAAAATTATTAAGCTCATTAAATTCTTCGTACGCATAAATTAAAGAACGATACGGATTGATAATTGTTTTGTTTAAAAAAGCATCTTTTGAAACTGCCGAGGTGAATTTACGTGCAGGAAACCCTGTGAAAGAACCACGGATACCACCAATGAAAAGGATTATGATGAGCAATACCAAGGCTGATTTTCCCAATTTACTTTCAATTTTGGAAAGAATTGAATAAATGAAATTGGATTTTTCAAATTTTCTAAAAATTATAAAGAGGAAAAGAATTCCTAGAATTATAAATACAGAATTTAATATCGGATGAAAATCCTTGATTATACTATTAAAAGCAGCCTTTCTATCATCATAAATAGCAAGAAAAACAAAATTATTAAATTGTTGATGATATTCTTTGAAGTAGTTTAAAGTAATGTCGCAAATTAAAACCGAGAAGATGGAAAAAAGTATTTGAATGATTTTTCGAGTTTTGGTTATAATTTTTAAATGACTTGTAAATAATGAAAATACCAAGAGCATAAATAGTGGTAGCACAGTGAAATAGCCCATAACTGTAGTATCAAACCGGAATCCCATAAATAGCACCCTGCTTAAATCTAGCCATTCAAATGTTTGAATCTTCTCCCTGTAAATGAGAATAAATAACAATCTAAAAACACTGAAAAATACAATGCCTACAAACCAAAAGAATATTAGATTACTAAGTTCTTTAATGAAATTTTTCCATCTCATGCGCACGAGTTTTTATAATAAGACAAAATTAAAAATAATTCAGAATTAATTAAATTATTATAAAAGAAAGATATAACTTTGTGTCAATACTTATTGCATTAAAAATGAAAATTTTAAATTATTATTTAAGTGTTTTTTTTCTACTGTTTCTTGCATTTTCTTGTTCACAAGAAGATGAACCTACAATAAAAAAACAGAAAACAGAAACTTTGCAGAAAGATAAAGAAGATTTGATAAAGCAAGATTCTTCTAACGATGAAAACTCGGGGAATAAAAATAATGAAGAAAACAATGGGCACCTGAACAATGAAAATGATGAGAAGGGGAACCAGCAATTGACAACAAAAGAAAGCGTGTATCGTTTAATTTTCAACTCATCTGGAGGCGAGGGAGAATTAAAATATATGGAAGTGAAAGAGGGCGAAGAAGTCGTTTTACCCTATCCAGAAAAGTATTTCACCAAATTGAATTACGAAACAACGGGCTACACCGATGCGCCAAATAGCTATATGAAATATGTGGGAGGTAGTAATTTTAAAATGCCCGATCACGATGTTACTTTATATGTTTCATGGCATATTACAGACATATCTTTGCTAAATAAACCAAGTGAATATTATAGAAATCAAGCTGTTTTTGCAGAAGGGATAAAAGAACCCAGCGCAAGCGAATGGGTGCGCCTAAAAAGTGTAGAAGACAAAACAGTGGAATGGAATAAAAACCAAAAATGGTATGATGCCAATCAATTCAACGATCCATTGTGCTGGGCTGCAACCACTGCCAATGTACTCCATTGGTGGATTGATCGAAATAAAAAATACATCGAGAAATACTATCAATTAAAAGGTACTACCTTAGAAAAATCAGGGCTACCCCATCTGTATCAAGATACCAATCATAGCGAGATTTACAAATATCTAAAATCACATTGGGCATACGACGGAAACAGAGTGCAACCAGCATTCAATTGGTTTTTATCGGATCCTAGTTTTGATTTAGGCGGCGGAGGATTTTTCAAAGATGTTTTTAAAGATAAAAATATAGCACAAGGAATCTCAAGTGTGAAAAAATATAAATTCACTAAATTCTGTTCAGAGGCCTTGCATCGTGGCGATGTGCTATTTGTGGCAATCACGATCATAGGTGGAGGGCATGCCGTAACCGTATGGGGAGCCGATTTTGATGCAGAAGGATATATTTCTGCACTATACTACACCAATAGCAACGATACCACCTCTTCCTATACCATAAATGGAAACTATTCAGGTTTAATGAAGATGGATATTGTATATGTGGGAGATAAAGTCTACACTACCGGAAGCACAGGAGAGCCCAGTATTCCTATCACCGATGTAGCTAGTTTCTCTACTGGAGCAAATTATTGGAAAGAATATCTTGCAAAACACCAATAAATTTATTTAATTTGAAAGTTTAAAAATTAAAATTTTTACAAATTTTCGATTATGATAGAAGTGTACCACAATCCCAGATGTAGCAAAAGTCGCGCAGCATTACAATATTTAGAAGATAAAAAACAAAAATTCGAAATTTATAAGTATTTAGACGAAAAATTATCTAAAAATCAAATTCAAACTATTTTAGATAAAACAGGATTAAAGCCCATAGATTTGGTGCGCACCAACGAAGCAATTTGGAAAGAAAATTATAAAGGAAAAGATTTAACAGATGAGCAGATTATTTCGGCCATTGTTGAAAATCCTAAATTGCTAGAGCGCCCCATTGTAATCAACGGAGACAAAGCCGTAGTGGCACGCCCAACTGAAAAAATCGACGAAATTTTAGGCTAAAATGCAAAATAAAATAGGGCTCAAGGAAGCCATTTCCATTGGGATCGGTGGAATGGTAGGAGGGGGCATCTTTGCGGTGCTGGGCTTAGCTGTTTCGTTGGCAAAAGGAGGTACCCCCGTAGCATTTTTGTTTGCGGGAATTTTGGCTTTAATCACATCGTATAGTTATGCCAAACTTTCACAAACATACCCCGATCGTGGTGGAACGGTGAAATTCGTAAATCAAGGATTTGGGAAAACGATTTTTAGTGGCGCGATAAACAATTTATTGTGGCTCAGCTACATCATTATGCTATCGCTTTATGCCTCGGCGTTTGGCTCGTATGCTCCTAATTTATGGGAAATTACAGGCGATAAAAAAATGGATTTTCACCTATTTGCGAGTGCAATCATCATTTTTGCAACACTCATCAATTATTATAGTATTGCGGTAGTGGGCAAGATAGAATCCTATGCCGTAATCATAAAATTGATTATCCTTTTAGCCTTCGTAGCCATCGGTGGCTATGGCTTGATGGATAGCCAGTACATTTCGCAACTTTCGGTGTCTCATTGGGAATCTCCCGTAAAGCTTTTTGCGGGCGGAATGGTGATTTTTGTGGCCTACGAAGGCTTTGAGCTCATTGCCAATGCCGTGCCCGATTTAGAAAATCCTGCCAAGAATGTATCGAGAGCGTATTATATTTCGGTCGTTTTTGTAATTATTTTATACATCATCATCGCTTTTGTTACGGTGGGGTCTTTGCCTTTCACCGAAATCGCCAAAGCCCAAGATTATGTGTTGGCAGAAGCGGCCAAGCCGATGCTCGGTCAAGTGGGGTTCACGATCATCACCATTGCGGCATTAATTTCCACTTTTTCAGCGATTAATGCCTCATTATATGGTGGGAGCCAAGTGAATTATGAAATTGCAGAAGACAATGAGCTACCACATCACTTTTTAGGTAAATTATGGGGGCAACCGATTGGGCTTATGGTCACAGCTGTTTCCACCTTTATTTTGGTCAATACTTTAGATTTAGAAAGTATTTCTACGGCAGGGAGTTTAGGCTTTATTCTCATTTTTGGTGTAGTGAATTTAGCAAATTTAAAATGTGCCAAAAACACAAATTCAGTCAGAATCATTCCACTTTTGGGAACAATATTAAGTGCTATTGCATTTGTAATTTTAGTCAATCAACAATGGCAAGAAAATAAACTAGGAATCTATGTTTCGGCAGGGATTATCTTATTTTGTTTTCTTGTAGAGTGGGTATATAAAAAATATAAAAAATGAAAAAATTTGTAGGAGGACGCGTAAAAAGCGTAAAATATGTATTCATAGGCATGTGGAAACTGATTTCGACAGAGCATGCCATTATTTCACAAATCATACTATTTACCCCGCTCATATTTCTAGGTTTTTATTTCGGGATTAGTCGCATAGAGTGGGCAATTCAGCTTTTTTGTTTAGCCTTGATTTTAACGGCAGAAAGTTTAAACACCGCGATAGAAAAACTATGTGATTTTGTGCATCCAGATTTTCATCAGAAGATAGGTTTCATAAAAGATGTTTCGGCGGGAGCATCAGGTTTTGCAGTACTTATCAGTTTAGTAATCGGAGTATTAATTTATTACCCTTATATATGCGCTTTATGAAAAATATACTGAAATCCAGATTTAGCCTTTTATGGGCATTTCAAATCACTTTTCTGCTGCTTTGTTTCTTAACTCGTTTAATTTTCTATATTTTAAGTTTTAATAGCATAGATTTTTCAATCATTAATCTATTGAAAATATTTGGATACGGGCTATTTTTTGACATTGGTGCAGTCGTATTTTTTAGTTTATTTTATTTAGTTTATCTGTTATTTTTTCCTTCAAGATTCATCGGCAGCATAGTAGATCGTGTGCTCACTTTCTTCATTATGGGCATTATGCTTTTCATAAGTCTATTTGCCATTGCCGCAGAATTTCCGTTTTGGGATGAGTTTAATGTAAGATTTAATTTCATTGCAGTAGATTACTTAATTTATACTTACGAAGTTGTAGAAAATATCAATCAATCTTATCCGATTCCGTTTTTAGTAGGAGGGCTAGTGTTATTTATTTTGGTTTTATTTTTCATTTATTATAAGACTAAAAGTTTATACCATACATTTAATCAAAAAACTAAATTTTTAAGCCGTTTATGGGTGGTAGTAGGATATTTTCTGGTTGCTACTATTTACATTTTTTCAGTAAAAAATACCGATGCCGAATGGAGCCAAAATACCTATGAAAGCGAATTAAGTAAAAATGGGGTATATTCTATTTTTACAGCATATAGATCCAATGAGCTAGATTATAGTAAGTTTTATATGCAGCTTGATGATAAGGAGGCATATTCTATTTTGAAACAAAACTTATTACAGAACGGAGAAAAATACACAAATTCCGAATTTAATAATATTGAAAGAATTGTTCCAGCCACTAGCGACACGCTGAAAACGCCAAACATTATTCTTGTTACTATTGAAAGTTTAAGTGCAGATTTCTTGGGTGTTTTTGGGAATAAAGAAAAGCTTACGCCGTTTTTGGATTCTTTGTCTAGCAAAAGTATCTTTTTTACCAATTTGTATGCAACAGGTACACGCACGGTGCGTGGCATGGAGGCTTTAACCTTGTGCGTGCCGCCTACGCCAGGCAATAGCATAGTGAGAAGATTGAACAACGATAGCCTTTTCTCTATCGCTACGGTTTTAAAGAAGAAAAATTATGATTTAAAGTTCATTTATGGAGGCGATGGTTATTTCGATAATATGAATACATTTTTTGGCGGACAAGGTTTTGATATAGTGGATAGAAATCGCGGAAACCCTTTGTCTGATGATATCAAGACGCAAAGATTTAATATAGAAGACGATGAGGTGACTTTTGAAAACGCATGGGGCATTGCTGATGAGGATATTTACAAGCAATCGCTGAAATATGCACAAAAATCTTATGCCCAGAATAAGCCATTTTTTCAATTTATTATGACCACTTCCAATCATAAGCCCTATTCTTTTCCAGAAGGATCGGTAGATATGCCACAAGGAGAGCGTGAGAGCGTGGTGCGGTACACCGATTATGCCTTGGAAAAATTCATAAAACAAGCACAAAAAGAAAAATGGTTCAAAAACACGATTTTTGTTATCGTGGCAGACCACTGCGCGAGTAGTGCAGGTAAGTGGGAGATCAATGTCGAGAAACACCACATTCCGGCTTTTATCTACAATGCAGGACTGGAGAAAAAAGAAGACAGACTTTGTTCTCAAATAGATTTGATGCCTACCCTTTTCGGATATTTAGGCTGGGGCTATGATTCTCAGTTTTATGGCGAAAATGTTTTTGAATTTAATAAAGAAGATGAGCGAGCATTAATCGGAAATTACAGAACGCTCGGATTGTTAAAAAATAATATTTTTACCGAATTAAACGACAGAAAAAAATACAATCAATATCTTTGGGATGCCAAAAATACCAATCTCATAGAATTGAAAAAGCCCGTAGATAGTCTTTTAAATCTCACGATAAGCTATTATCAAACGGCAAGTGAGCGATTTAGAAATGGCAAAATGAAAGTCAAAAATTAAAAAAACATGTTTACAGAATCTCAGATACAAGAACTTAAAAAAATACTCCAAACGCCTAAAAAAATCGTAGTGATTCCGCACAAGAATCCCGATGGCGATGCCATTGGATCCACGGTAGCCTTGGCTCAAATTTTAATCAAAATGGGACACAAGGCAGAAGTCGTGAGCCCAAATGATTTTCCTAAGTTTTTGAAATTCATGCCTTATGCCAAGACGGTTTTCAATTCAGAATTCAATCCACAAGGTGCTGAGATTAAAATAAAAAATGCCGAAATTATATTTTTGCTAGATTTTAATACCATCGATAGGATAGAGCCTCTGGGCCCCGCGGTGAAGAAGGCGAAGGCGTTTAAAATCTTAATCGACCACCACCAGCAGCCCGAGCAATTTGATTTGGTGTACTCCGATACCGAGATGCCCGCTACCTGCGAGATGATATATCATTTGGCTGAGCAAATGAACTGGACGGAATTCATTGACGAGGACATCGCTACTTGCTTGTACACAGGATTGCTCACCGATACGGGAAATTTCAGATTTCCGTCGGTCAAGGCCTCTACCTTGGAGGTGGCGGCGCAATTGGTGCGCAAGGGAGCGCTCCCTTATAAGATTCAAGATGAGATTTTTGATACCGCCACGGAGGCTCGCCTTAAATTGTTGAGCCACTTTTTGGGCAATATGCAATTGTTTCCCGAGTACAAAACGGCACTTTTCACTTTAAGCCGAGAGGAATTGCTCAGCAATGGATTCCAGAAAGGTGATACCGATGCTTTTGTAAATTATGGTTTAAATTTAAAAGGATATGTATTTTCTGTCTTTATGGCAGAAGACACGCAAAAGGATTTTGTCAAAATTTCATTTAGGTCTAAAGAAGATTTTGATGTAAGCGAATTGGCACGCACGCATTTTAGCGGGGGCGGTCATATCAACGCAGCAGGAGGGCGTTCGGAGCTTAGCCTAGAAGAAACTGTAAAAAAATTCATAGATTTGTTGCCTAATTATGCTGAAAAACTCAAAAATACTTTGGCTTAGCCTAATCGCCTTGGGGGCTTGCACGCACAACCCGCCACAATATCCGTCTCAATACAAAAAAGGCGGATTTATGGAATATTCTAAGCAATTTAATCGTGATTTAAAAAACTTAGAAAATCAATATTTTGAAGCCTACATGCAAGCGCATCCCTCCCAGGAATTTGTGAATACACAATCAGGTTTTAAAATGACGAAAACGCAGTTGGGCGAAAAAAATACTCAAGACAACGATACAATTGTTTATACCTATGTCATAAAAGATTTGCAGGACAGTGTGCTGTATTCTGCTTCGGAAATTGGCAAAAAAAAGCAAGTAATGGGCAAGGCAGAAATGCTAATTGGCATAGAATATGCCTTGAAAAGAATGAACGCGGGCGAAAAGGCTGCCCTGCTTTTGCCTTCGTCTTTGGCGTATGGTGCCAACGGAGATGGCAATAAAATCGGAGCCAATGAGCCTTTAGTGATAGAACTAGAATTAATTGAAAATAAAAATAAGTGAAAAATTTAAAAACAATTTTAATAGTATGCCTTGCGGGCTTATTCCTCACAAGGTGTACCTCAATTCCAAAATTTATGAGTAAAGAAGAATTTAAAAATTTAGACGATGGCTTATATGCCAACATGGAAACCTCTAAGGGCAACATGCTAATTAAATTATACGAGCAAGAAGCGCCTATGACAGTGGCAAACTTTATCGGTTTGGCAGAAGGCGTAAAAGAAAATAAAGCCAAGAAAAAAGGCGTTCCGTATTACGACGGATTGATTTTCCACCGAGTGATCAAAGATTTTATGATTCAAGGGGGAGACCCACAAGGTACAGGCGTGGGGGGTCCTGGATACGACTTTGAAGATGAGGTAGACAATGACTTAAAACATGATCAAAAAGGAGTGCTTTCTATGGCGAATTCGGGTCCTAATACCAACGGTAGTCAGTTTTTTATAACTGAGGTGCCTACGCCATGGTTAGATGGCAGACACACAATTTTTGGACAAGTGGTAAAAGGATTGGATGTCATTGATACCATTGCCAATGTAGAGAAAAACGCACAAGACAAGCCAAAAGAAGACATCAAAATCAACAAAGTAGAAATCGTGCGTAAAGGAGACGCCTACAAAAAATATGATGCCAATAAAGCATTTGAAAAAGCTAAAGCCGATCACCAAGCTAAACTAGAAGAAGCCAAAAGAAAAAGAGAAGAAGAAATGAAAAAAGAAGTACAAAGAATAAAAGATTTAAGCGCAAAAGCTGAATCTACTCCAAGCGGATTAAAATATGTAGTGCTTGAAGAAGGCACAGGCGAAAAACCTAAAAAAGGAGATAATATCGATGTTCACTATAACCTTCGCCTTGCCGATGGTAGAAAATTAGATTCATCTTACGATAGAAATCAGCCTTTAAATATCGATGTTGGATTAACTGGTTTAATCCAAGGTTGGATGGAAGCGCTTACCATGTTCAATCGTGGTAGTAAAGTATTTTTAATCATTCCGCCACAATTGGGTTATGGAGCACAAGGAGCAGGTGGAGTGGTTCCGCCAAATGCTACTTTGTTCTTTGACATGGAAGTTTTAGACAAATAACAGAAAAATAAAAATTCAGAAAAAGCCTTATCTTTGTAGATAAGGTTTTTTTACGCTTAAAAAATAATGAAAATTCAAATCAAAGAAATCATACAATCTCTTGAAAAATGGGCGCCTACGGCTTATGCCGAGTCGTTCGACAATGTGGGGCTGCAGCTCGGCGACAAAGAAAAATATATCGAAAAAGCATTAGTCGCTTTTGAAATTACCGAAGAAGTTTTAGTCGAAGCGATTGAAAATCAAGCAGAATTAATTATCACATTTCACCCGTTGATTTTTGGCGGACTCAAAAGCATAACGGGCAAAAATCGTGTGGAGCGCGTTTTGCTCAAAGCCATTAAGCACGATATTGCGATTTATGCCATGCACACCAATCTCGATGCGCAGCTCATGGGCGTAAACCACGAAATCGGAAAACAATTAGGCTTAAATGATTTAAAAATCCTCATTCCGAATAAGGAAACTTTGTTTAAACTCAGTTTTTTTGTGCCACAAAATGACGCCGAAAAAGTCAAAAAATCACTTTTTGAAGCGAATTTGGGCGTCATCGGCAACTACACCGAATGCAGTTTTAGCACGCAAGGGAAAGGTACTTTTAAACCCAATGATTCAGCCAATCCGTATTTAGGAAAATCCAATGTGCGTGAGGAAGTAGAGGAGGAGCGCGTGGAGATTTTAATCAAAAAACACGAAATCGGGAAAGCGATTCAGGCTTTGAAACAAAATCACCCATACGAGGAAGTGGCCTATGATATTTTTCCTTTGGCGAACGAAGATCCTGCTACAGGCATGGGACAAATTGGCGAATTACCTGAAGCCGTGAGCGCCGAGGAATTTAACCAATTGCTCAAAAAAGTTTTTGGAACTCCGTGCATTAAAACTTCTGCTTTGGTCGGTAAGAAAATCAAAAAAGTGGCTGTTTTGGGCGGCTCGGGCGCGTTTGCCATCGGTGCTGCAAAAGCTTCAGGTGCAGATGCTTTCGTGACGGCAGATTTGAAATATCATGATTTTTTCTTAGCAGAAAATCAGCTGTTATTGTGCGATGTAGGGCATTATGAATCAGAACAATTCAATAAATTTTATATAACACGCTATCTTTCAGAAATTTTTAGTAATTTTGCAATCCTTACCTCTAAGGTAAATACAAACCCAATTAATTATTTTTAAATTATGGCTAAAAATAAAAGCACTGAAGCGACCGTAGAAGAAAAGCTAAGAGGCTTATACAACCTACAATTAATTGATTCTCGTTTAGACGAAATCCGCAACACGAGAGGAGAACTTCCATTAGAAGTTCAGGACTTGGAAGATGACATCGCAGGAAAAGAGAAACGCTATGCCTCTACGGAGCTAGATGTTGAAGCGCTTGAGGTGAAAATCAAAGAGGAGAAAGATGCGATGAAAGAAGCAGCTACTTTGATTAAAAAATATACAAAACAACAAGATAATGTGCGCAACAATCGTGAGTTTGAGGCATTGTCTAAAGAGATTGAATACCAGGAGCTTGAAATAGAGCATAGTGAGAAAAAAATCAAAGAATTTAATGCTAAAATCGCTTTTTTGAAAGAAAAACAAGAGGATTTACAGCAAAAAATCAAAGATTATCAAGAATATTTAGACCACAAAAAATCTGAACTTGATAATATTGTAAAAGAAACTGAAAAAGAAGAAGCTAAATTAAACGAATTGGCAGAAGAATATAGCCAGGAGATTGATCCGAAACTATTGAAAGCATATCAAAAAATTCGTTCGTCTGTGAAAAATGGATTGGCTGTAGTAGCTGTGGAGAGAGGTGCTTCTGCGGGATCTTTCTTTACTATTCCACCGCAGCGCCAATTGGAAATTGCTATGCGTAAAAAAATTATATTAGATGAGCATAGTGGTAGAATCTTGGTAGATGCTGAACTTGCCAATGAGCAAAAAGAAGTGATGGACAAAATCATTAATGCTTAATTGATTAGATTCTCTTTTTGAAAAAATATAGATTTAGGCACATTTCCATTTGAGAAGTGTGCTTTTTTTGTTAAAAATATTGTTTTATTTTTTTTTTTTTTTTGAAAATTATATTAAATTCGTGATTAATTCAGTTGTTTAAAATTTTAATTCATGAAAAAATTAGTATTAGCCGCTGCTGCGTTGTTTGTGTTCAATACAAGCCAGGCACAAGTGGAAAAAAACATAACAGGTATGCAGTTAGGGCTTTTAGGCCTTGATGTATATAATGAAGCGCGCCTTTCTGATCAAGTGGCTTTGCGTTCGCAGTTGGCATTGAACGCAGGCATTTGGGGTGGAAGTGTTTACGATAAAACAGGATTTATTCTTTTACCAGAAATTAGCTTGGAACCCAAATACTATTATAATATTGTAAAGAGGGGAAAAAAAGGAAAAAATACCAAAAATAATGGTGCTAATTATTTGTCGATGCAAGTAAATTATTCACCAAACTGGTTTGCGATTTCAAATTATGATGATTTAAATATTAAAAATGTAATTTCATTTATTCCTACCTTCGGAATTCGTAGAAATTTTGCGCAGGATTTCAACTATGAATTCAAATTCGGCGTAGGCTATGGTTTTGTTTTAGGAGAAGATGGAAATAATGGGGTAATACCAGATTTAAGCTTTAAAGTAGGTTACGATTTTTAAAAAATAATTTTAGCAATAAACTAAATCGCAGGAAATTGATTTTCTTGCGATTTTTTTGTACATTTAATTGGTTTTTAATTAAAAAAAAACACCAAAAATATTATTTTTTGAAAGCATGAGAGAAAGAAGAATTGAAGAAAATAAAAGCAAAGTTTTTTTGGCGCTCATCATATGTTGGGTGTTCGTGGCCGTTAGTATTTGGATATTGTTGGCGCCAGAAAGCGCAGATGATGAATTTTTTAAAAGTGTATTCGTTAAAATTATCGCCTATACGGGAATAGTGTTTTTCGGAATTATAGGTGTTCTTGGTTCGATCCAATTATTGAGTAAAAAGTCTACTCTCATTATCAACGAAAAAGGGATTACAGACAACACAACGATGGTTTCTTTGGGATTTATTCCTTGGGACGAAATCCAACAAATTCAAATGACAGATGTGATGAATCAACGATTTTTGATGGTAATTTTAAAAGATCCCAAACGCAATATTGCACGCCAAAAGAATCCACTTAAAAAAATACTTAATAAATTAAATTATAGATTATACGGTTTCCCGTCAATAATTTAAAAATAAGTGCAGAAGAGCTTAAACAAGAGCTGCAAACTTGGAGTGAAAAATATCGGTTAAAATAAATTGAAAAATCAATTATTTTAGATAATTATTGTAAAGGTATATTTTTAAAGGATTATATGCGAGATTAATAATATATGAAGTTGTGTAGCTTGTAATAATTAATACAATGTAAATTATTATTGGATAAGAGAAACCATAGATAAAATCACTAAATAAGTAATAACAGAAAAAAGTATGTGTAAGCCACATTGTAGCAGATTCTTTGCCTAAATTTTTTAAAACCTTAATTCCGCAACACTTTGATTTAAATTAATTTATAAGTTCCTGAGCAACAAAAAGTTGCCCAGGATTTTGCCGTGTCAGAATTTTCACTTATCTTAGTGTTGCAAAAAGAAAACAAGCAAAACTCTAATATGACATGGCAAAAATACAAATTAAATCTGAGAAACTCACACCTTTTGGAGGAATTTTTTCAATCATGGAGAAATTTGACTCCATGCTTTCACCCGTTATCGACTCAACACTGGGTCAGAGATGCAGCAGTATCTTCGGATATCAGTTCAGCGAGATAGTCCGTTCGCTGATGAGCGTTTATTTCTGTGGCGGCTCATGCGTGGAAGATGTAACGTCACAACTGATGCGCCATCTCTCGTATCATCCTACCCTTCGTACATGCAGCTCTGATACCATCCTCAGAGCCATCAAGGAACTGACACAGGAAAACATCTCCTATACTTCCGACCAAGGCAAGACCTATGATTTCAATACTGCAGACAAACTCAACACATTGCTTATAAACGCTTTGGTTTCTACAGGCGAGTTGAAGGAAATTGAGGAATACGATGTTGACTTTGACCATCAGTTTCTTGAAACGGAGAAGTATGATGCAAAACCGACCTACAAAAAGTTCCTCGGCTACAGGCCTGGCGTATATGTTATCGGTGACAAGATAGTCTATATCGAGAACAGCGATGGCAACACGAATGTGCGTTTTCATCAGGCAGACACCCATAAGAGATTCTTCGCTCTTCTGGAATCCCAGAACATCCGTGTAAATCGCTTCAGGGCAGACTGCGGTTCCTGCTCGAAGGAAATCGTCAGTGAGATAGAGAAGCATTGCAAACATTTCTACATCCGTGCCAACCGATGCAGTTCGCTCTACAATGACATCTTTGCTCTGAGAGGATGGAAGACGGAGGAGATTAACGGCATCCAGTTCGAACTCAATTCCATTCTCGTTGAGAAATGGGAAGGCAAGTGCTATCGTCTTGTCATCCAGAGACAAAGACGCAACAGTGGCGACCTTGACCTATGGGAAGGCGAATACACTTACCGTTGTATTCTGACCAACGATTACAAGTCATCGACAAGGGACATTGTTGAATTCTACAATCTGCGTGGCGGCAAGGAACGTATCTTTGACGACATGAACAACGGATTCGGTTGGAGCAGGCTCCCCAAGTCATTCATGGCGGAGAATACTGTCTTTCTTCTGCTTACTGCATTGATACACAATTTCTACAAGACCATCATGAGCAGGCTTGACACCAAGGCTTTTGGGCTCAAGAAAACGAGTCGCATAAAGGCTTTTGTCTTCAGATTCATCTCCGTACCTGCCAAGTGGATCATGACTGCAAGGCAATACGTGCTGAATATCTACACAGAGAACCGCGCTTATGCAAAACCCTTCAAAACAGAATTCGGATAAGAATCCTTTCTTTCCGGTTAGAATCTGCGTATTTCCTCAAGTCGCATCGTGGGGTAAGGGGATGTTGGCTACATATTGATGTTGTGCTGTTGCTTTTTACTGAAAGCTACTACTAACGACTCATAAATCTACCCTTAATCGTGTATTGGATGATAGTTGCGGATTTTAGGTAAAATTGATTTTTTAAAGTCTAAATTATTAATCAAAAAGCCCCATGCATAAAATGATCCCCATGCAATTAAGGTTGTTAATGCAAAAGGTTTAGGATTTATGACGCTAATAAATACAAGTAAAATAATTAACGCAATTGGTATAATAATACTTTTGTTGATTTTTTGATTTAATTTAGAGAAAAAATTCATTTTAGCTTCAAATGCCCCAATAGTAAATGCAGACAAAAGACTAATAGTTGTTATTAACAGTTCTAAAATCTGATTGTGGTTTATGTTATTTTTCACCTTTATAGAGATGTAAAAAGATACTGCATATCCCAATATTAAAGTGAAAAATACAAAATATAATTTAAATCTGTCAATTAATTTGAAAATTATTGGAGTGAAAAACATGAGAATAGAATAAGGTAATAAAAACCACCACTCAAAATTATATGAGCATTCCAATCCAATAAAGTTTAAAAGAAATGTTGAGATGTCTCCTGGGTATTTTTCAGGCTTTATAAAGCTGCCTATCGATACAAAAACTGCAAGAACTATCCATAAATTACAATAAAGGAGAAAGACACGACTAAAATTTTTCTTTAGACTAATATTATTTTTATTTTTTTCGTAAGTTTTATAAAGACCATATCCTCCAAGTATTAAGTAGAATGGAACACAAATCATTGTGTATTTTGATAATAAATGGAATAATGGTTCTCCATTGATTTTTAAAAATGAAATGTAATCTTTTGATTTATTGAATAAATGTAAGAATAGCATTATTAATATTGCGACTCCTTTGATTTTGGTGGTTAAAGTTTTGTCCATTTCTTTTTAATTTTTGCAAAAGTATATAAAATATATCACGTGGCTTTTAGATAATGATTAAAATCAATATTTTAACCATTTTAGCCATTCTTTGATGGATGGCTTTTTGCCATACATCAATATACCCACTCGGTAGATTTTTGCAGCAAACCAAACCATTAAAAATACGGAACCTATAAGTAATCCAATGGAAAGAAAAAGTTGCTCAGTCGGAACGCCAAAACTGATTCTAGCCATCATCGTAACGGGTGATGTGAATGGAATGATACTGAACCAATACCCCACAGGGCCGTCTGGATTTTCAAAAATACTTATCGAGCCATATAGACCAAGCATTAAAGGCAAAATCCCGAGCCACATAAATTGTTGTGTTTCGGTGTCGCTCTCCACCGATGCCCCAATGGCGGCAAATAGCGAACTGTAAAATAAATAGCCAAAGAAGAAGTAAATAAAGAATACCGAAACAATCAACGGGATATTCATGTTCAGAATGGTGTGAATAATCTCCTTGATTTCGGAAAAATCCCCTACCTTAGTAGTCGTAGCCATATCTCCCAATTGCTGTGCAGGGGCAAAGAATGAATCAATCAGTGCAGGAGAAATCATTAAAAAAGCCAAAATCAGAACAATCCATATTGCAAATTGCGTTATAGCTACTAATGTGGACCCCAAGATTTTTCCCATCATCAGGTTAAAAGGTTTCACGCTAGAGATGATGATTTCTACCACTCGGTTGTTTTTCTCTTCGATCACGCTACGCATTACACGCACACCATACATCATGATAAACATAAAGGTGGCATACATTAAAATTCCTGAAAATATGGATTTTACACCTTCCTGCATCTGGTCGGTGCTTTTGCTTCCGTCGTCGGATTCTTGCGTTACAGCGATTTTTACGCTCGCTTCGGCTTCGTCCAAATCTTGTGTAGTGATGCCTTTGCGTTTAAGATTGATTTCGGTAAGCGTCTTTTCGATTTTCTTTTCAATTGTAGGGATGAGCGAAACGCCTATGTTTTTATTTGAAATAAATTCAATGCCATTTTTTAAATTAGTAAAAGTGCTATCGGTTCTTGGGATAAATAAAATTCCCGTTAAGGATTTGGAAATAAGGATGCTATCTTTTAATCCATTAAACTCTTTTGGTGCATAAAAGGTGTATTGATTATGCTCATTGCTCTCAAAAGTTCTTTCAAAAAGCCCAGATTCATCAATCACGGCAATGCGATTGGTCTCGTTGTTTGCCATGTTTAAAAATCCGATAACCAAGCCGAAAAGCACGATTAAAAACGGCATGGCGATTGTGAGAATGATAAAAGATTTTTTACGAACTTCTACTAGAAATTCTCGTTTTGTAACTAGCCAAATTTGTTTCATAGCGATTGATTTACAGCGTTTATAAATACTTCGTTCATACTTGGGATGATTTCGGAATACTCTCCGACAACCCCTAGCGTGCAAAGTTCTTGCAAGAGTGTGTTGTCGCTTTGTTCTTTTCTAGTAGTAAAGCTTGCATAATCCTCGTTTTCAATTAAATCTGTTATTTTGTGTTGTGCCTTAAAGTTTTGCCAAGCATCTGGCGAAGTGATTTTTAGTCCGATTTTAAAATCTCCTTTTTTAAAGGAATTTCTCACCGATTGAATTTCACCATCCAGCACCTTGTTGGATTTATTGATAAGAGCCACATAATCGCACATTTCTTCTACACTTTCCATGCGGTGCGTAGAAAAAATAATAGTCGTGCCTTTTTCTTTTAATTCTAAAATTTCATCACGGATAATGTTGGCATTTACGGGATCGAACCCACTGAATGGCTCATCAAAAATCAAAAGTTTTGGAGCGTGCAATACGGTAACGATAAATTGAATTTTTTGCCCCATTCCTTTAGAAAGTTCAGAGAGTTTTTTATTCCACCAGCTACCAATGTCTAGCTTATCAAACCAATATTTGAGTTTTTGTTTGGCGTCGTTTTTGGAAAGCCCTTTAAGCTGAGCGAGATAAATGGCTTGTTCTCCCACTTTCATATTTTTGTACAGCCCGCGCTCTTCTGGCATATAGCCAATCGCAGAAATATGTTTTGGGGCTAATTTTTCCCCATCGAGTATGATTTCGCCCGTGTCGGGCATTGTGATTTGGTTGATAATACGGATGAAAGTAGTTTTTCCTGCGCCGTTTGGTCCCAATAGTCCATAAATCGATGCTTTAGGAATTTCTATGCTAAAATCGTTTAGTGCTACCTTATTGCCATATTTCTTGCTGATATTTTTTGCAATTAAAAGCGATTCCATAGTTTATTTTAATGATTGTTACAAATATAAAAAAAAAGTCTGAAGTATTAATTCAGACTTTGTTTTTGTGTCGGGGTGCTTGTTGTTGTTGGCGCACCCGCTTCGCCTTCTTTTGGTTTTCTAAATCGATAGGATTTACCGTTTTGTAGATCTTGATCGGCAAGCAATTGAGCCACAGTTACAAAATGGTATCCTTTTGCTTTCAAGTTTTTAATGACTTCAGGAATGGCTTCTACCGTAGTTTTGTGGATATCGTGCGCCAAAAGAATTGAATTTGGCTCCGCTTTGCTCAAGCGTTCTGCCACGGTTTTAGAGTTTTTGATTCGCCAATCTTCTGGATCGATATTCCATAAAATAAATGGTTTTTTTACCACTTTTTTCACGGTTGCGTTGATAGAGCCATAGGGCGGACGCAAATAATCAGCTTTTTTCCCGATTAATTCTTCCAGCACTTCGTCTGTTTTGTCCACTTCTTCTTGCACTTTGGCTGCAGAAAGTTTCTTTAAATCTTTGTGATCCCAAGTGTGGCTTTCGATTTCGTGCCCTTCGCTATAGGCGCGTTGGATAGTTTTTTGTTGCACTTGTGCTGATTTTCCAAGTACGAAAAAGGTAGCTTTTACATCATTTTCTTTTAAAATGTCGAGCAATTTTGGTGTGTAGTCAGAAGGACCATCATCGAATGTAAGTGCAACACAAGGCACTTTGCTACAATCTACGGCTACCTCTTCGGGTTGTTGAGGTAGATTTTCATCTTCCTCTTCCTCCTGCATAGGCTGATTGTTTACTAAATTTAAAAATGAAGACTTTAAGTATGTATCCATTTTAGCTTTCGGCATTTCAATGGTGATTTCGCCCATATAGCCAGGTGCTACGGCATATTTATCAAAAATGAATTTCCAATCGCCATTTGGCAACAAAATCATGGTTTTGTAGTTTTCTCCCGTTGCTTCGGTGCCTTCTGCGATATTCGCTTTTACCGCTTCGAACACTTGCTCTTTCTCCGCATCTGGGATTTTTTTATTATTAAAGATTTTGTTTTTAATCGTATCTGTCACGACTTGTCTTGCTTCTTCGGCAAAAGTTCTAAAATCGTTGATATTATTAAAGAAATTCTCGATTCTGAGTTTTTTCTTTTTCTTTAAATCGTAATAATGGGTGAAAAATTGTTTGGTAAAATTGTTTCCGTATGATGCTTCGCGCTCGATTAAGAAAACGATTACATTATTATTGTTCTGTAATACTTCAAAATGCTGGTTAAAATCAATGGGAGCGGCAGGAATAACAATTGAATCTGCCGATTTATTTTCGCTCATTATCTTTTTGAATTCTGTTTCGAAATCCTGCGCAAAATTATATTCATATTCATTTATAAATGGGTAGCTTTTGGTTTCTGGATAGGAAGCAAGGAATCGGTATGCTGCACTATCTTCTCCCATTTTCAAAGTTTGAACTAAGATTTCATCTTGTTTCTGTGGTTCTACACTAGATTGATTATTTGTGGTATTGCCATTTCCGCTTTTTTGGCAAGAGAAAAATAAGAGCGATAAAATGCTAAATAGAAATAATGTTTTTTTCATTGATTATAAGGTAAATAAGTCTTAATTTTTTGGGCTGAATATCAGCTCTAAAATGAGAGCCAAAATTACGCCATTTTTTAGTTGTACCGAAAATATTTTTCATAAAAAAACTTTTTAAAATGCGTTAAAACAATGTTTTTTTCGTGATTGTTTTAATTTTAACTAAAAATAATTATCTTTGCACCAAGAATCATAAAAGGGGTGCTTTCTGAGAATGCAGAAGGCTGAGATTATACTCTTAGAACTTGGGCAGGTAATGCTGCCAAAGAATTAACTTCAAGATTAAAGGTTGTGCCCTTTTTATGCATAGGATTTTAGAAATTAATTAAATTATATGTATAAAAAGTTATTTAGTTTAGTCAGTGTAGCAGCTTCATTATTGGCTACAGCGCAACAAAAACCACAAGACACCATCGTATTGTCAAGTGTAAATGCGGTTGCAAAACTTCCAATTACCAAAGAAATTATCGGTAAAAAACAAATTCAGAAAAAGAATTTAGGACAAGACATGCCCGTGTTGCTCAAAAACGCCACAGCAGTAATCAGCACATCGGATGCAGGTGCTGGAGTAGGATACACTGGAATGAGAATCAGGGGGATTGCCGCAGAGCAAGTGAATGTAACTTTTAACGGTGTGCCAGTAAACGACAGCGAATCGCAGGGCGTATTCTGGGTGGATTTTCCAGATGTTTCGTCATCGGCCGATGCAGTGGTGATTCAGCGTGGGGTAGGGACTTCATCCAACGGAGCCGCTTCGTTTGGGGGGAGCATCAACCTTGATACCAATCGCCGTAGAACTCAAGCTTTTGGTGAATTAATGGGGGCTTATGGTAGCTTCAATACCCAAAAATACATGTTAAGTGCAGGAACGGGAGATGTAGCCAATCAAAAATTGAATTTTGATGTGCGTGGCTCGTATGTGAAATCAGACGGATACCGCGATAGAGCGTCGGCAGATCTTTATTCTGTAGGGTTCAATGCGAGATATATGCCTTCTGCCAATACAGAAATCCATTTATTGAACATTTTTGGTCATGAAAAAACTTACCAAGCTTGGGACGGAATCACCAAAAGTGAAGAAAAAAAATACGGAAGAACTTACAATCCTAATGGTGCGATTTTCAATAGTGATTGGTCAAATGTCATAGGCTACTACGACAATCATGTGGATAATTATGACCAAAACCACACGCACTTATATTGGAATCAAAAATATGCAAACGGTTGGAAATCAAAATTTACAGCGCACTACACACGCGGAAAAGGATATTACGAAAGCTATAAACAAGGAGCGAAACTTGCTAAAAGCTACAAAGTGAATATCAATGGACTTCCAAAAGCAGACGCAATTCGTAGAAAATGGCTAGATAACCATTTTTATGGCGGAATCTTCAATGTGGAAAACACTCAATTAGGCAATACTAAATTGTATGCTGGTGTGGCTGCCAATAAATATGTGGGCGACCACTACGGTGAAATAATCAAAGTAATCAACCACCCAGAATACAAACAAAATGGTTATTATTACGAAAACGAAGCCAACAAAGTTGAAATTTCAGGATTCGTGAAATTCTTGCAAAAAATAGGCAAAGTTGATTTGTTTGGTGATGTTCAAATCAGAAACATTAGCTACGACGGAAAATATAAAAATGGTGGCGAAAACGATGCAGAAGAATTCCGCCCGTTTGATGAAAGCTATAATTTCTTAAATCCAAAAGCGGGTATTACTTTCAATATTAATAATTTCGAAAATGTATATTTCTCTTATGGATTGACTCACCGCGAGCCAAAAAGAGCCGATATCTTAAACGCAATCGCTGAGCAAACAGATATTAAACCAGAAACTTTACACGATTTTGAATTAGGCTATAGAATCGAAAAACCTTATTTGAATTTAGGCGTGAATGCTTACTATATGCGATACAAAGACCAATTGGTGCTTTCAGGAAAATTAAACCAAGTAGGCTCTGCTATCAAAGAAAATGTAGGAGATAGCTACCGCGCAGGTTTAGAAATGGATTTCAGAACACCGATTGTTTATAATCAATTGAATTTCTTTGGTAATTTGGCTTGGAGCGTCAATAAAAACATAGATTACAAAGAAATAGTCAATAAAAAAGTGAAAAATTTCGGAACCACTACCATTTCTTTCTCACCAAATATCGTGAGCTCTGTAGGAGTGGAATTTACTCCAGTAAAAGATTTGAATTTTACTTTCGTAAACAAATATGTGTCTGAGCAGTATGTGACCAATACCCAAAACGAAAATTTAAAACTTGACGCTTACAATGTTTCAGATTTGTCTGCCAACTATACATTTAAACTTCAAGGAAGAACAAGTCTTGAATTAATGGCGCTTGTAAACAATATTTTCAATGAGCAGTATGCATCAAATGGTAGCAAAGATTGGTCTGGAGATGATTTGAGATACTACCCACAAGCAGGAACCAACTTCTTGGCAGGTTTGAAACTTAAATTCTAATTATTCATTCTTTTTTTTTATGTTGTAATGAAAGCCGTGAAAGAGGAAACTCGCACGGCTTTTTTTATGATTTAAATGAACTAAAAAAATGATTAATATTCGAAAATTTCTCTCCCCGAAAAATGGAATTTAGCCTCAATTTCAGCGTTTTCATCGCTGTCGGCGCCGTGTACCGCGTTGGCTTGTTTAGAGTCTGCATATTTCTTGCGCAGCGTTCCCTCTTCTGCTTCGGCAGGGTCTGTTGCACCGATTAATTTTCGGTAATCTGCTACCGCATTTTCTTTTTCTAAAACAGCCGCTACAATAGGTCCCGAAATCATAAAATCTACCAATTCATCAAAGAAAGGACGCTCCTTGTGCACCGCATAAAAATGCTCGGCATCAGCACGGCTCAATTGCGTAAGTTTCATTGCACGAATTTTAAATCCAGCATTCACGATATCGTTTAGAATCGCCCCGATATGTCCCTTTTTTACCGCATTGGGCTTAATCATTGTAAAGGTGAGATTGTTTTGCATGTGTTTGAATTTTAAAGGTTAAAATTAATCTTCTGCCTAAAGATAGAAATTAATCTTAAAGAATCAATACACTACACAAAAAATTTTAGCACAATAATTGCATTTTTCAAGGCAAAAAATATTCATTTAATGCCAATAGAAATTACATATCATTCGGGAATTTATACCCTAAAAAGCAAACAAAAATTATACGGAAGCATGGACGAAGTTTGGGATTTTTTCTCTCGGCCTAAAAATCTAAACGCCATGACGCCCAACGATTTAAAATTTGAAATTACTACGCCAGATTTAGCCGAGCGCACTTACCAAGGGCAAATAATTTCCTATGAAATTGAAATTTTCCCAATGCTTAAAAATCATTGGATTACCGAGATTACTTTGGTCAAAGAAAACGAACTTTTTATCGATGAGCAGCGATTTGGCCCTTATGCAATGTGGCATCATGAGCACCATTTCACGCCGCTTGCCGATAACGAAGTTTTGATGGAAGATATCATCAGTTTTAAATTACCCATGGGCGCATTGGGAAGAGTAGTGGCGAGTGGTTTAATCAAAAATAAGCTAAAAAAGATTTTTGATTTTAGGTATAAATTTTGCGAAGAAAGATTTAAAAAATAATTAAAAATATGAATTTTAAAGTAATTAAATATCCGTTAATCGCGGGTGCAGCAGCTTTTTTGCTGTTCAATTTGGTGGGCTGTGTGAGCATTCCCAAAGGGGTGCAAGCGGTAAAAGGATTTGAGAAGGAAAAGTATTTAGGAAAATGGTATGAAATCGCTCGTTTTGATTTTAAATTCGAGAAAAATATGAAAAATGTTACCGCTGAATATTCCCAAAATGCAGACGGGAGCATCAAAGTGGTGAATCGTGGTTTTAATAACAAAAAGAATAAATGGGACGAAGCTGTGGGCAAAGCTAAATTTGTAAACGAACCGACTGAAGCTCGTCTGAAAGTTTCGTTTTTCGGGCTATTTTACGCAGGATACAATGTCGTGATGATGGATCCTGATTACGAAAATGTTTTAGTCATGGGAAACAACACCGATTACATTTGGTTTCTCTCGCGCAACAAACAAATGCCCGAAGATGTGAAACAAAAATTCATGCAAAAAGCAAAAGATGCGGGCTATGATTTGTCGAGATTAGTCTGGACAGAACAAGATTAATTTAATTCAATAAAAAATAAGGGCAATTCAATATTTTTTGAGTTGCCCTTTTTAATTTTTAAGCTGTTTGGCTTTCGGATTTTTTAGAAATAAAAACTAAATAAATGCTCGTGATAATGAATAAAAATAGCAAATACCACACATTTTGAATCAAGTCGAAATAGCTAAAATCTTTGCTTAAGCTCAGAATCAATAAAACTTGTGCCCCATAAGGAATAATCCCTTGAATCACACAACTATAAATATCCATGAACGAAGCTAATTTTTTAGCGTTCAAATGATAAGTATCTCTCAGTTTTTGCACCAATGGGCTAGAAATAATGATGGAAACGGTGTTGTTTGCCACCGCAATATCTACCACAGAAACGAGCGTTGCCACCACGCCATACGCTCTTTTTCGGTTGATGAATCGCTCCACGCTGTTGAGCAAATATTTCAATCCGCCCTCTTTGTTTACCATGTGACCAAGCCCACCAATTAGTAACGAAAGAATAAAGATTTCGTTCATATTGGCAAATCCTGTGTAGATGTTTTTGGTAAAAGAAATCACCGTAAAATAATCAAAATAAAGCCCAATGGCTCCAGCTGCCGCAATCCCAAGCACGAGTGCACCAAAGACATGCATGCCACTCGCCGCCAAAATAATCACAATCGCATACGGCAATACATTGATAAAATCTACATAATTTACGGCTAACTCTTGCCCTTCAACTTGAATGTTTTTACCCAAAAAATAAAAAACAACAATACTACACAAGGCTGCAGGAATGGCTAATTTTAAGTTTTCCTTCATTTTGTCGGCCATAGAACATTCCATACTTTGCGTAGCGGCAATCGTGGTGTCCGAAACCACCGAAAGATTGTCGCCAAACATAGTGCCACACAATAGCGAACCCGCCAAAATCGCTGATTCGGCATCGGTTTGGGCGGCAAATCCTAAAGTAGTTCCGCCAAGTGCCGCAATGGCACCCATTGATGTTCCCGTAGCTGTCGCTACAATGGCAGAAATAATGAAAATCCCCACATATAGCCAGCCCGAAGGCAAGGTGTGTAATGTTAAATTTACCACAGAATTAAGTGCGCCGATTTCGCTAGTAATTTGCGTGAAAGCACCTGCTAGCAAGTAGATTAAACACATGGTAATGATATTGTTGTTTCCGCAGCCTTCCACAAAAACGGTGACTTTCTCTTTGAAATCTCCTTTGAATAAAAGCAAGGCCGTAATCACACCCACCACAGCGGGGATGGGCGCAGGAATGGCGTAAAAATCTTCTAAAATGATACCGCTCCCCAAGAATAGTGTAATAAACACAATAAACGGAATGAGTGATATCCAGCTAAGCTTTTGTTTCATAAAAGTTAATAGGTTTTGGTTTATAAATAGGTTTTAAATTAGGTTTAAAGTTTATCTAAAAGATATTTGGCGGTGTAGCTTCGATCCGAGTGAATGATTTCTTCTGGCGTACCTGCGGCTACGATTTCTCCTCCTTTTTTGCCCCCTTCAGGTCCAAGGTCTAGGATGTAATCCGCACATTTTATGATGTCTGGGTGATGCTCAATCACCCACACGCTGTGCCCGTTATCAATGAGTGCGCGTAGCGATTTCATCAGCTTATTGATGTCGTGAAAATGTAATCCAGTAGATGGCTCGTCAAAAATGAAAAGAGTGTTCTTGGCAGCCGTTCCCTTAATCAAGAAAGAGGCTAGTTTGATACGCTGCGCCTCGCCTCCAGAGAGCGTACTGCTTGATTGTCCAAGTTGCACATAGCCCAGCCCTACATCTTGCAGACTTTGTAGTTTTTCGGCAATTTTTTCTTCGCCATGCTTGCTGAAGAAAACAATGGCATCATCTACCGTTAAATTCAGTACATCGCTGATGTTTTTTCCATGGAATTTTACTTTTAAAATTGAATCTTTAAAGCGTTTTCCGTGGCATTGCTCACACTCTAAATTTACATCTGCCATAAACTGCATTTCGATGGTAATGCTTCCCTCGCCTTGGCAATGGTCGCATCGTCCGCCATCTACGTTAAACGAGAAATGCTTGGCTTGGTATCCACGCAATTTGCTTAATTTTTGATTGGCAAAAAGTTTTCTTATGTCATCATAAGCCTTGATGTAAGTTACAGGATTGGAGCGAGAAGATTTTCCAATCGGGTTTTGATCTATGTATTCAAGGGCTTTAACTTTGCTTAAATCGCCTCTTATGGATTCAAAATCTCCGAGTTTGCTCCCGTAAATTTCCAATTCTCGTTCAATGGCTGGTATGAAAATAGATTTCAATAAAGTACTTTTGCCTGAGCCACTTACGCCTGTAATTACTGTTAGGCTATTAAGTGGTAATTTAGCCGAAATGTTTTTTAAATTATTTTCTCGTGCGCCCGTTACTTCAATATAGTTTCGCATCGGGATACGGGATTGAGGCACTTTAATCTCTCTTTCGCCGTTTAGGTATTGCGCCGTAAGTGTTTTAGACTTAAGCAATTCTTGATAAGTGCCCGCAAAAACAACTTCGCCCCCGTGGGTGCCCGCTTCAGGACCTATATCGATGATGTAGTCGGCAGCTTTCATGATGTCTTCGTCGTGCTCGACCACAATCACGGTATTGCCTAAATCTCTCAATTTTTTCAGTACAGAAATTAAGTTTTCGGTGTCGCGTGAGTGCAAACCTATGGAAGGCTCATCAAGAATGTACATACTGCCCACCAAGCTACTTCCGAGCGAAGTCGCCAAGTTGATGCGCTGTGATTCTCCACCAGAAAGTGTGTTGGAATTTCGGTTTAAACTTAAATAGCCTAAACCAACATCTAGTAGGAAACTAATGCGGTTGTTGATTTCCAAAAGCAAGCGTTTTGCCACTTTTTCTTGGTAAGGCGATAGTTCTAATTGATTGAAAAATTCGCCCAATTCATTCAGCGGTAAATTCACCAAATCATTAATAGATTTGCCCCCGATTTTCACCCAATTGGTTTCTTCGCGCAAGCGTTTTCCTTTGCAAGTAGGGCAAGTAGTCTTGCCACGGTAGCGAGAAAGCATCACGCGATATTGGATTTTGTAGGTGTTTTCTTCCAGCATTTGGAAGAAATTATTGATGCTGGCAGATTTTTTATTTTTTCCTTCCCAAAGCAATTTTTTTTGCTCATCGGTGAGCTCGAAATAGGGTTTGTGAATAGGAAAATCGAATTCGGATGATTCTTTAATGAAATGTTTTTTCCACTCGCTCATTTTTTCGCCACGCCAAGCGACAACGGCATCTTCGTAAATGGATAAATTTTTGTTGGGTACGACTAAATTTTCGTCAATTCCCATCACCTTGCCATATCCCTCACAAGTAGGGCAAGCACCCAGCGGATTGTTGAAACTAAAGAAATGCAGACTTGGCTCGATAAACGAAATTCCGTCTAATTCAAAACGATTAGAAAATGATTTAATTTCTTTTTTTTCAGGGATTTTCACCATCATTTCGCCATGCCCTTCATAGAACGCAGTCTGTACCGAATCGCTCAATCGGTGATAAAAATCTTCATCATTTTGTGTGCTGACACGATCGATGACTAAACTGATTTCGGTGCCCTCTGGTGGCTCAAAATTAAAATCAATTAAATCCTGAATTTTTTGCGTTTGGTCGCCGATTTCTACACGCGCAAAACCTTGTTTTTGTAGAATATCTAAACTTTCTTGAAATGAGCGAGATTCATCTGTTTTGATGAATGGTGCAAGAATGCTCAAATTCGTATTTTCGGGTAATTTTTTGATGAAATCAATAACATCGGTTACGGTGTCTTTGCTCACCTTTTCGCCCGAAATAGGAGAGAAGGTTTCCCCGATGCGTGCATACAGAAGTTTTAGATAATCATAAATTTCGGTAGTGGTACCCACCGTTGAGCGTGGATTGGTAGAATTTACCTTTTGCTGAATCGCTATGGCAGGGGCGATTCCCTTGATGTTATCGACTTGAGGTTTGTCCAACCGACCTAAAAACTGGCGCGCGTAGGCAGAAAGGCTCTCTACATAGCGACGCTGCCCCTCGGCGTAAAGCGTATCGAAGGCTAAAGTGGATTTTCCCGAGCCCGAAAGTCCTGTGATTACCACCAATTTGTTTTTGGGAATCGTGAGATTTATATTTTTTAAATTATGAAGTTTGGCTCCAATAATTTGAATTTCGGTTTTAGGATTAAAATCTTTTTTAGTTTTGGTCATAGGTTTTTGTAATAAGAAAACAAAGTTACAAATTTTTGTATAAAAAAAGCCCTCCCGTGTGGGAGAGCTTTTAATTATAAATGTTTAAAAATTAAATTATTTCAATTTTCTAGCACCGTTACTGATGACTACATCGTAAACTTTTGGCTCACGACCATATTTTTCTAAATAGGCTTTTTTAGCTTTTTCGATGAATTCATCGTACAAATCTTCTTTTACCAAGTTGATTGTACAACCACCAAAGCCCCCGCCCATTACACGAGAACCTGTTACGCCACATTCTTTTGCCACATCGTTTAAGAAATCTAATTCCTCGCAACTTACTTCGTAAAGTTTGCTCATGCCGTGGTGCGTTTTGTACATTCTGTTGCCCACAGTTTCGTAATCTCCTTTTTCCAACGCCTCGCACACATCAAGCACACGCTGAGTCTCTTCGATTACATATTCTGCACGCTTGTAGTCTTCTTCAGAGATTTGGTCTTTTACTTCGTTAAGCATATCCATAGAAGCATCTCTTAAGAATTCTACTTCTGGATGGTTTTTCTTGATTGCTTCGGCAGCACGCTCGCAAGACTCACGACGCTTGTTGTATGCAGAAGAAGCCAATTCGTGTTTTACTACTGTGTCAAGCAAAACTAAACGATAGCCATGTGTATCTGGACTGAATGGGAAATATTCATATTCCATAGATTTACAGTCAAGACGCATTAAGTGACCTTCTTTACCAAAAACAGAAGCAAATTGGTCCATGATACCACATTTCACGCCCACATAGTTGTGTTCTGTAGCTTGACCGATTTTAGCCAACTCAAATTTATCGATGCCAAGATTGAACATTTCGTTTAAGGCAAAAGCGTAAGTGCTTTCGAGTGCAGCAGACGATGACATACCTGCTCCTAGAGGTACATCTCCTGCAAAGGCAGTATCAAATCCCTCGATTTTTCCACCTCTTTTTTGAATTTCACGGCATACACCAAAAATATATTTTGCCCAGCTTTGGCTTGGTGCGTCTTCCTCATTTAAGCCAAATTCTGCACTTTCTTTTAAGTCTACTGAATACGCGCGAACTTTATCGGTGCCATTTTTCTTGATTTCAGCTACCATTCCTTTGTCAATAGCGCCTGGAAATACGAAACTTCCGTTGTAATCGGTATGCTCACCAATTAAGTTGATTCTACCAGGAGAAGCATAAACTTCGCCCTCAGTTCCAAACTTTTCTTTAAAAGTATTTCTTACAGTGTTTTCTAAACTCATATGTGTTTTATTTTTTGGGTTAAAATTTTGATGTATAAATGTAGACATTTTTTGTGGATAAAAAAAATAAAAGCCCCGAAATTTTCGGGGCTTATGATAAATGTTAATTTTGGATATTAAGCTTCTACAGGAAGGCTTTCTGGGGCGATGTCTACAGGAATATCTGTGTTGACATTTTTAGAACCAATCAATGCGTAATATAGTAAGAATGCAAGACATCCTACAATTACCCAATAGCTTTCGATGTATCCAGCTGAATCGGCAACAGCACCTTGGATAAGTGGAATGATACCACCACCACACACCATCACCATGAAGAATCCAGAAGCTGCTTCAGTATATCTTCCTAATCCTTCTACTGCAAGGTTGAAGATTCCTCCCCACATTACAGAAGTACAAAGTCCGCAAAGAACCAAGAACATAATACTTGTAGGGATTTGAACCATACCAAATGAAATGTCTGATTGGAATACAGGCATACTTACAGTGTGCTCTACTGGGATAAAGATGGCTGCTAAAGTGAAGACAATACCTAAAGCCGATACGAATGTAAGCATGGTTTTACTTGAAACGCTACCACCTACAGCGGCACCAACTAAACGACCTATTAACATCAAGAACCAATAAGTACCTACCACAGATCCTGCAACAGTCGCAGTATACAATAATTCTCCATCGCTGTTTGTTAAACTTGTCATGTAAGGGTTGATAAAGTTTTGGATACCTACTTCAATACCCACATACAAGAAGATTGCTACAGCACCTAAGATAAAGTGACGGAAAGAGAATGGGCTGTGTGGCGCTTTCTCATTAGTTTTAGTTACAGCTAAGCTTGGCTCAGGAATGTTTACAAAGAATAATACCAAGAAAGCAGCTGCGAAAATACCCATTGCTAAAAATAATGCAGGGTAAGCATTTGTTAAGTTAGCTTTTTCTACATTGCTACCGATGAAGTAACCCACCAAGATAGGAACGATAGTCGCCATCAAAGAGTTGAAAGAACCACCTACTTGAATCAATTGGTTCCCTTTGTTTCCACCGCCACCTAATTTGTTAAGCATTGGGTTTACCACGGTATTAAGCATACACATTGAGAATCCAGCAACGAAAGCACCTAATAAATAAACTTCAAAGCTTCCCATTTCACCAGATAAATACTGAATTCCAGTTCCTAAGAAACCTACAGCAATTGCGATAAGAGCTGTTTTTTTATAACCAATTTTTTGAAGTAACATCCCTGCAGGATACCCCATGAAAGCATAAGCGATAAAGTTCGCAAAATATCCCAAAGTAGCCATGAAGTTTGAAGCTCCAAATTGATTTTTTACGATAACACCCATTGGGTTTGCTAAACCTGTAACGAATGAAATCATACCAAATAGCGCAATCATCATGATGATTGGCAACAAATAATTTTGTTTTGTTGTACTCATATGTTTTTTGTTTTAATTATTTTTTAATTCCGAATTTAAAAACTGTAATTTGTTCATATTCATCGCCTGGTAACAATGTTGCAGACGGGAAATGTGCATTGTTTGGAGTGTCTGGGAAAACCTGTGCTTCAAAACACAAACCACTACGCTCTGGGAAAGTAGCACCTTGCGCACCTTCAAAACCACCAAGCCAGTTTCCAGTATATAATTGAACGCCAGGCTCTGTAGTCATTACTTCTAAAGTTCTACCTGATTTAGGATCTTCGCAAAGTGCAGCAAAAGTCAATTCGCCAGCTTCGGCTTTGTTCAAAACATAGCAATGGTCGTAGCCTTTTCCGATTTTTAATTGTTCAAAATCTGAGTTGATTCTTTCCCCCACGCTGTGTGGCTCGGTGAAATCCATTGGAGTACCTTGCACTTTTAAAATCTCACCCGTAGGGATAGAGTTTTCATCAATCGGCACAAAGAAATCCGCATTGATTCTCAAAATATGATCTTCAATACTTGGCGATGGATTTTGGATGCCCACCAAGTTAAAGAAAGCATGCTGTGTTAAGTTTACAGGCGTAGGCTTATCGGTTTCAGCAATGTATTCAATTACAAATTCATTGTTGTCAGTCAAGGAATAAATAACTTCTACGCTCAATTCTCCAGGGAATCCTTCTTCGCCATCTTGAGAAACATAATTAAACTGAATCGTGCTCTCATCAAGCTGCTGAGCATCCCACACACGTGCATGGAATCCAGTAGGCCCGCCATGTAGAGAGTTAGGCCCGTTATTAATGGTTAATTTGAAGTCCTCTTCGTAAAGAGAAAATTTACCTTCTTTAATTCTATTACCATATCGCCCAATGATGGTGCTTAAGAAAGGCTCAGGGCTATTTACCACAGCATCGATGCTATCGTGTCCCAAAACCACATTGGCATAGTTTCCATCTTTATCAGGAACCATGATGGAAAGGAGCGCACAGCCATAATTGGTCACGGCAATCTCCATTCCGTTCTTATTTCTTAGGATAAATAAATCAGTTTCTTTGCCGTTGATTTCAGTCTGAAAATCAGAGCGCTGCAAATTTGATTTATTTTCACTTGGGAAAAATTCGTTTTTCATCGTTATAAGTGTTAAAAAAATCTTATGCAAATAACGATTTATTTTTGAATTTTCAAAAAATAATTCAATGATTTTTGTGGTATTTTTAAAGTAAAGGGTAGAGCCTTAATATAAGTATATCTTTTTTAAATAAATAACTTATTTTCATGATAAAATTCAGTTATTTGTAAATAATACTGAATTTTGGTATTTCAGTGGAAAATAAAAAAATGGGAATTTAAGCTATTTTTCAATGAAAATTTACACCGCCACTTCACCTTTGATGTGTGGATGAGCCTTGTAATTTTTCAGGCTAAAATCTTCATATTTAAATGAAAAAATATCCTCCACTTCAGGATTGATTTCCATCTGCGGTAGTGGGTATGGCTCGCGAGTGAGCTGCTTTTTCATTTGCTCAAAATGGTTGGAGTATATGTGTGCATCGCCCAAAGTATGGATAAATTCACCCGCTTCTAGTCCGCAAACTTGCGCCATCATTTTCAGCAAAAGTGCATACGAAGCAATATTGAATGGCACGCCTAAGAAAATATCGGCACTGCGCTGGTACAATTGCAACGAAAGCTTGCCATTTGCCACATAAAACTGGAAAAGTGCGTGGCAAGGCATCAAAGCCATTTGGTCTAGTTCGCCTACATTCCAAGCCGAAACGATAATTCTTCTAGAATCTGGATTATTTTTAATCGTATCTACAGCCTCTTGAATTTGGTCAATCGTTTTTTGATTGGGAGCAGTCCAGCTACGCCATTGCTTGCCATACACGGGGCCTAAATCTCCGTTTTCGTCAGCCCATTCGTTCCAGATTCTTACGCCGTGATCCGTTAAATATTTAATGTTGGTATCGCCTTGCAAAAACCATAAAAGTTCGTAAATAATTGATTTTAGGTGCAATTTTTTGGTCGTGAGTAACGGAAACCCTTCAGATAAATCAAAACGCATCTGATGACCAAAAATACTTTTAGTACCCGTTCCCGTGCGGTCTTCTTTAAAACTGCCGTTGTCTAAAACTTCTTTTACTAATTTTAGGTATTGTTGCATTCCGCAAATATATAAAAATGAATATTTCTTTATCGAAAAAAAAGCAAAAAAAAAGCGCTTTTGAAAAAAAGCGCTTAATAATAATTTTTTAAATCTTTATTATTTCAAAATGTTGCTTACTCCGTCTTTCACAGCGTTAGCTCCATCTTTCACACCTTCAGCAGCAGAATTAGCAGCACCTTCTACAGCGCTAGCACCATCTTTTACTGCGTTAGCACCAGCGTCAACAGCACCTTGAGCACCTTCTACAGCAGCTCCTGCACCATCTTTCACTGCGTCAACAGCACCTTGAGCAGCGTCTTTCACGTCTTCAGCTACATTTTGTAAAGCTTCTTTAGCAGCGTTTAATTTAGCTTGAGCAGCATCTAATTTAGTTTGAGCAGCAGAAACAGCAGCTTCGTCGTTTGCTTGTTTTGCAGCATCTAATTCAGCTTGAGCAGCATCTAATTCAGCTTGCGCTTCGCTAACTGCTTGAGCAGTTTCTGGAGCTTCTTCAACTACAGCTTCAGTGTTTTCAGCTGGAGTAGTTTCTGGAGTTTGACTGTTTTTACATGAAACTGCAAATACTAATGTTGCAGCAGCTAATGATAATAATACTTTTTTCATTTTCTTTAGAATTTTAATTTTTCAAGGGACAAATGTATAAATGTTTTGTTACATAACAAAAATATTTGTGTGTATTTTTTTGGTATACAAGGTATTTTTTTATCTTTGGACAAAATAAAAAATTTTAGAAAATGGCTAAAATCCTTATAGTTGAGGACGAACAAGCAATTCGCAATGTGCTAAAAAGTATTTTAGAAGATGAAGATAAATCTTTTAAGGTAGATGAGGCAGAAGATGGCGAACAAGCGATAGATAAAATCAAAAATACAGATTACGATCTCGTGATTTGCGATATTAAAATGCCTAAAAAAGATGGAGTTGAGGTGCTTCAGGAAGCAATAGAGCTAAATCCAGATATTCCATTTTTGATGGTTTCTGGACATGGCGATATCGAAACAGCGGTAAATTGCATCAAAAAAGGTGCATACGATTACATTCCAAAGCCGCCAGATTTAAACCGTTTACTCAGTAGTGTACGCAACGCAGTAGATAAGAAAAGTTTAATTCAACAAAATAAATCGTTAAAAGATGAAAATAAGGCACTTAAACGAAAAGTGAGTGCTAAATATCAAATGATTGGCGAATCAAAGGCTTTAACTGAAATCAAAGAAATTATAGATAAAGTTGCGGAGACCGATGCGCGTGTTTTGATTGTAGGACCCAACGGAACGGGAAAAGAATTGGTTGCACACCAAATTCACGAAAAATCAGACCGAAACAAAATGCCTTTGGTAGAAGTGAACTGTGCTGCGATTCCTTCAGAATTAATTGAAAGTGAGCTTTTTGGTCATATGAAAGGTTCGTTTACGGGAGCGCACAAAGACAAAGCAGGAAAATTTGAACAAGCTAATAAGGGTACACTTTTCTTAGATGAAATCGGGGATATGAGCCTTTCTGCGCAAGCCAAAGTGTTGCGCGCGTTGCAAGAAAAGAAAATCACGCGAGTAGGTGGGGACAAAGAAATTCCTGTGGATGTGCGTGTTTTGGCTGCGACTAATAAGGATTTGAAAAAAGAAATTGAAGAAGGAAACTTTAGAGAAGATTTATACCACCGTTTGGCAGTAATTTTGGTTAAAGTTCCTGCGTTAGATGATAGAAAAGAGGATATCCCAGCCTTGGTAAATCATTTCTCTGAAAGCATTTCTCAAGAGCATGGCAAAGCTACCAAAGAATTTAGCCCAGAAGCGATAAAAGAACTGCAATCTTACAGCTGGACGGGAAACATACGTGAATTGCGAAATGTCGTAGAACGCCTTATTATATTAGGAGAAAATCCTGTGAGCAAAAAAGATGTTCAATCTTTTGTGCCCAAAAAATAAATGATTTCGGGCGAATAATGCTATTTTTGCGCCCATGAATTTTAAGGAGCATATCAAGAAAAACTTTCAAATTGCCTGGCCTGTGATGTTGTCTCAAGCTGGGCAAATTGTTGTGAATGTAGCAGATAATGTAATGGTAGGCGGTCTAGGCGGTAGATTTGATCATGTCGAAAACATTCAATTGGGGACTACGGCATTGGCGGGCGTTGCACTCGGAAATTCAGTTTTATTCATCATTATGAGCACGGCATTTGGCTTTTCGTTTGGGATGTCGCCGCTCGTGGCTCAAGCCGATGCTAAAAATAATGTTCAGCGAGGAGCCAAAGTTTTTTCGCACGGATTATTGCTCAATTTAATTATCACAGCTTTGTTGCTAATCGTATTATTTTCCATCGAGCCGTTATTATTCAAAATGAAACAACCCGTAGAAGTAGTGCAGGCTGCAATTCCTTATATTAGAATTGCGGGAATCTCCATTGTCCCGCTCATGATTTTTCAGTCGCTAAGGCAGTTGTCTGAGGGGTTATCGCTCACACTCAATGTGGCAATTGCAACCATTGTAGCCAATGTTTTAAATATATTTTTCAACTATTTATTCATTTATGGAAACTGGGGCATGCCGCGTTTAGAAATTGCGGGCGCAGCATTTGGAACATTGATTTCTCGTGTAATTATGATTTTTGTGCTTTTGTTTTTAATGCTAAAAAATCCAAAGACACAAATGTATCTAAAGGCAGTTTCGTTTAAAATATTTAATAAATTTATTTTTAGAAAATTATTTAATCTTGGAGCCCCTACCGCTATGCAGATGTTTTTTGAGATGGGGACCTTCTCGGCAGCAGCATTTATTTGCGGAATGGCAGGAACCAATCAGCTTGCGGCGCATCAAATTGCACTAAATTTGGCATCAATCACCTTTATGCTCTGCATCGGAATCAGCACGGCGGCCACTGTGCGTGTGGGCAATCAATTTGGTCTAAAACACTTCAAAAACCTACGAAAAGCAGGATTTTCTGCCATTGTGATGACGATGATGATTATGACGATTTCGGGGATTAGCTTTATAATTTTTAGACATATTTTGCCTGAATTTTATACCGAAAATCCAGCCGTCATCGGCATTGCCTCTCAATTATTAATCATAGCAGCACTCTTCCAATTGGCAGATGGTACACAAGTTACCGCTCTAGGGAGTTTGCGAGGCATGCAAGATGTTTTTATCCCCGCAATGATTACACTAGTGGCGTATTTTGTGATTGCGCTGCCGCTGGGGTATTTTTTGACGATTACCAAAGGTATGGGTGCTTTGGGAATGTGGATAGGGCTAGGCTCAGGATTAATTTTTTCTGCGATTGCTTTAGTTTCAAGATTTTACTTGAAAACGAAACAATTAGTTTTGCCAAATTGAAATAAAATCATATATTTGAGGCAAATTAAAATCCCTTAATTATGGAATTACCTAAATTTTTATTGGCAGACAATTCAAGTGTGGAAGATGCATTTGTGCTGCACACCGAGTATCCTAGATTTTTAATCAATGTGCACACCGATGAGGTGGAGTGGTTTGATGAAATCGACCAAGAGGAAGAAGAAATTCAAACACAAGTAAACGACTTAATTCAAGAGGCTTTTGATTTCTTCGAAGAAGAGCTTGATGCTTACGAAGACTTGGAAGATGAAGATGACGACGAAGAATACGGAGTATAATTTTTTTAGAATTTATAATTTCAATCCCGCAAATTACATTTTTGCGGGATTTTTTATTTATTTGAAAGCGAAATGCACCCAATATTTCATAAGATTTTAATACTTTTGCCTTAAAATTTTAATTATGCAAAATGTTGCCATTGTGATGGGCGGGTACTCTGGCGAGTACGAAGTTTCGTTAAGAAGCGGACAAACGATTTTTGACCATATTGATACATCTAAATATAAGCCAACCAGAGTTTTAATAGGAACTGAGGGCTGGTTTGCACAAGTGGGTGAGGAGAGGTATCCGATTGATAAAGCGGATTTTTCTTTCACGGATGAAAAAGGCGAAAAAACGAATTTTGATGTGGTTTTTAACATCATTCACGGGACGCCAGGCGAAGATGGGCAAATGCAAGCCTATTGGCAACTGATTAATTTACCGTATGTAGGCTGTGGGCACTATCTCTCTGCGCTTACTTTTAGCAAAAAAGATTGTATCGCGGTATTGAGCAAATACGGAATTTCTTCGGCTGAGTCAGTTTATTTAGTAAAAGGCGAAAAATATGATTTAGATGCCATTATAGAAAAAATCGGTTTGCCATGTTTTGTAAAACCCAACCAATCGGGCTCAAGTTTGGGGATTTCTAAAGTAAAAACCAAAGAAGATTTTGAACCCGCTTTGGCCAAAGCGTTTGAGCAAGATAATGATGTCTTGATTGAATCTTTTCTTGACGGAACCGAAGTTTCCGTGGGCGTGGTGCAATACAAGGGCAAAACCATTGTGAGCGGTATCACAGAAATTGTATCTGAAAACGAATTTTTTGATTATAATGCCAAATACGAAGGCGAATCACAAGAAATTACACCTGCGAGATTGTCGCCAGAAATCACTCAAAAAGTGGAAGAGATTGCCAAAAAAGCCTACGACTCGCTTCGTATGAAAGGCATGTCTCGTAGCGAATACATTATCGTAAATGGAGTGCCTAATTTTATAGAAATGAACACTTTACCAGGTTTTTCGCCAGCGAGTATTTTGCCACAACAATTGGCGTATTCCAAAATAGAAATCAAAGATTTTATTACAAGTGAAATCGAGAGCGCTCTGGCTCAAAAATAAATTGATACATGAAAAAAAGAATTGCCGTTTTCCCTGGTTCGTTTGATCCTATTACACTTGGGCATTGCGACATCATCAATCGCGCATTGCCTTTGTTCGATAAAATCATCGTAGCCATCGGACAAAATTCGGGGAAAAATTATATGTTTTCACTCGAAAAGAGAAAACAATTTTTAGAAGAAACTTTTAAAGATTATCCCAACATAGAAATCGATACCTACGAAGGGCTCACCGTAGACTATTGTCTGCGCAAAAAAGCCAATTTCATTCTTCGTGGGCTTAGAAATCCTGCCGATTTTGAATTTGAGAAAGCTATTGCGCATACCAATCGCGCGTTGACCCAACAACAATTGGAAACCGTGTTTTTGCTCACCTCTTCGGGCAAATCCTACATCAGCTCGAGCATCGTGCGAGATGTGATAAAAAATAACGGAAATTATAGTATTTTAGTGCCACCGGCCGTAAAAGTGTAGCCAAAAAAGGCTACATTTTTTATTTTAGGCTAAAACACATATAAGTGATTTTCTTGTTTTCTTTTCTGAATTTCGCTTCGTAAAAAGTCTGAATCCCTGTCACATAGTTGGGCAAATCTACCGTGTCTGGGTGGTAGATATCGTGATTAGAAAGGCTTACTTGATAGCCCGACTGCTCAATCACGCCGTGCGTGTAGCCGTGTAGAAATTCGCTATCGGTTTTTAAATGAATTTTACCGTTTGGCTTTAAAATTTTTTGGTATAAAGCTAAAAAGTTGGGATGTGTAAGGCGGTGCTTGGCACGACGGAATTTAATCTGCGGATCAGGAAAAGTAATCCAAATTTCGTCGATTTCGTTTTCGCCAAAGGCATCAGCAATCAATTCGATTTGGGTGCGGAGATAGCCTACATTTTTTATCTGATTTTCTTGCACTTTTTTGGCACCTTTCCATAGGCGTGCCCCTTTGATGTCTACCCCGATGAAATTTTTATCTGGAAACATACTCGAAAGCCCGATGGTGTATTCGCCACCGCCACAGCCAAGCTCAAGCACTATGGGATTATCATTTTTAAAAAAATCCTGATTCCAGTGGTTTTTAAGGTTAAATCCGTTTAAAACTTCTTCTCGTGTAGGTTGCACCAAATGTGCAAAACTCTCGTTTTCCTTAAATCTTCTTAATTTATTTTTTGCCATACGGCTGCGAAGGTAGGCAAAAAAATAAAAAAAGCCATTCACAAAATTTGGAATGGCTTCAAAAATATAATTTTTATTGTATTTAGTTAAGGCTTACGCGCTTTCCTGTTGCTTGATTATAAAGTTTCAAAGCATTAGGAAGTTCAGCTTTAAGTTGTTCGATTCTTCGTCCTGGGTTCGGGTGAGTGGAAAGGAATTCAGGCGGGCGACGACCGTTGCGAGTTTGAGCTTCCATTCGTTCCCAGAATTTAGGTGCTTCTCTCGGGTCATATCCAGCCATGGCCATTAAGGTAAGCCCAATTCTATCAGCCTCTAATTCCGCTTGTCTTGAATAAGCCAAGATGCCTACTTGCGCCCCCACAGGATAAAGTGCGTTAAATACATTTTTGTATCTATTGTCGTTTATTGCAAAGTTTCCCGCGACTTGTAAACCTTGGGCAATTAATGCTTGAGTGGCGCGCTGTGCACTATGCTGAGCCAATGCGTGAGTAATCTCGTGTCCCATAACTACAGCCACACCGTTATCATTTTGGCAAACAGGCATGATACCAGTGTAGAAAGCTACCTTGCCCCCTGGCATGCACCATGCGTTCAATTGATTATCTTGTATCAAATTGTATTCCCATTGATATCCTTTCAAGAAATCTAATTGATTTTTAGATTTTAAGTATTTTTCAACAGCACCTTGAATATTTCTTCCCACAGTTTTCACCATAGCTGTTTGTTGTTTATTGGTGGAAAGTTTTTGTTTTTGCAAAACTTGTCGATATTGTTGAAGTGCCATAGGAATCAACGATTCATTAGAAACCAGAAGGAAATTAGATTTTCCCGTAACTGGATTTTGTGTACACGCCACGATGAGCGTGAGAAACAAAACTAAAAGGCTAAATGTTATTTTCTTCATTTTATTCTTATTTAAATAATTTTTTCTTTTCAATTATTGTTCCAAATGTAAACAAAAAAAATGAGTAATGAATTTTTTGAATACAAATAAGTTGAAAATATTTGCAAAATAACTTTAAGTTGTGTTAATAATATTTATATGTGTAATAAAAAATAGGTATTAATCGTAAGAAATGTTATTTTTACGCTCGATTTAAAATATTCAAGAAATTAATATTATTAAGATAATGAAAAAAGTTTTATTAGGTGCATTTTTGGCAGGAGCAAGTCTCTTGACCAATGCACAAAAAATTGATTACGAGGAGTATGATTTATCTAATGGGTTGCATGTAATTTTGCACAAAGATACTTCTGCACCTACGGTAATCACTTCGGTAATGTATCATGTGGGAGCCAAGGACGAGCGACCAGACAGAACAGGTTTTGCACACTTTTTTGAGCACCTTTTGTTTGAAGGGACCGAGAACATTAAGCGTGGCGAGTGGTTTAAAATAGTTTCTTCTAATGGAGGACAAGTGAACGCCAACACCACAGACGACCGTACTTATTATTACGAAATTTTCCCTTCAAATAACTTGAAATTGGCTCTATGGATGGAATCAGAAAGAATGTTCCACCCAGTGATAAACCAAATTGGGGTAGATACCCAAAACGAGGTGGTGAAAGAAGAAAAGCGTATGCGTGTGGACAATCAGCCATATGGCAATCTTTTCAAAGCAGTTAAAGAAAATATGTTCGAAAAACACCCATACAAGCACACTACCATTGGAGAAATGGAACATTTGGATGCGGCAACTTTAGATGAATTTAAAGCCTTTTTTAAAAAATATTATATTCCAAATAATGCAGTGCTTATCGTAGCGGGGGATTTTGATGAAACGCAAGCCAAAAAATGGATCCAAGAGTATTTTGGAGATATTCCTGCAGGACCATCCATTGAGCGCTCTCATATTCAAGAGGCTCCCTTTAAAGCGCAGAAACAAGCTAAATTCTATGATCCAAATATCCAAGCTCCAATGTATATTTTGGCTTTTAGAACACCAAGTATGAAGGACAGAGATGCTTATGTTCTAGACATGATTTCTCAAATTTTAAGTGGAGGGAAAACTGCCAGATTATATAAAAATATGGTAGACAAAAATAAATTAGCCTTGGAAGTATCGTCTTTTAATTATGGGCAAGAAGATTACGGGACATATCTATTTTATGGCATTCCTATTGGAAAAACAAGCAAGGAACAAATCTTGAAAGCTTTTGAAAAAGAAATCAAAGATTTGCAAACCAATCTGATCTCTGAAAGAGAATACCAGAAAGTCGAAAACTCTTTTGAAAATTCATTTGTAAATAAAAATAAAAATATCTCTGGAGTGGCAAGCTCATTAGCTACCAACTATATGTTGTATGGCGACACCTCGTTAATCAACAAAGAAATAGAAATTTACAGATCAATTACGAGAGAAGAAATTAGAGAGGTTGCAAGAAAATATTTTAACTTAAATCAATCTTTGGTTTTGGAATATTTACCAGAACAAAATAATGACAAAAAATAAACCATGAAAAAATTATCAATCGCAATACTTTCCGCTTTGCTTGTTACTGCTTGTACTTCAACTAAACAAGCTGCAACAGAAAAAGCCGCAGAACCTAAAACAACAACCAAGGTGAACACAGGAATAGATCGCTCCGTAAGACCTACGCCAGGCCCTGCGCCAAAAGTGAAAATCACTAAGCCAGAAGAGTTTAAATTAGCCAATGGATTGCATGTAATGGTGGTAGAAAACCACAAATTGCCATCTGTGAGCTTCTACTTGTCTATGGATAATCCGCCATTGTTGCAAGGAGATAAGAAAGGTGTTTCTCAAATGCTAAGTGCCATTATGGGAAACGGAACTTCAAAGATTTCCAAAGACGATTTCAACGAAGAGTTAGAATTTTATGGTGCTAATGCTAGTGTATATGCCTCTGGGGCGAGTGCTACTACGCTTACTCGCTATTTCCCTAAAGTTTTTGATTTAGTAATCAGTGCGGCATTAGACCCTCGTCTGTCTAAAACAGAATTTGAAAAAGAAAAGGAAAAAGCCTTGGAAAATCTTAGAATTTCTGAGAAAAATGTTCAGAGTGTTGCAAACAATCTTCGTTCTGCTTTGGCTTTTGGTAAAAATCACCCTTATGGTGAGTTTACAACCGAAAAAACATTAAAAAATGTATCTTTCAAAGATGTGAAAAACTATTATAACAAATATTTTTCACCAGAAAACGCTTATTTAGTGGTAGTAGGAGATGTTACTTTGGCCCAAGTTAAGAAGTTAGTAGAAAAAGATTTAGCTTCTTGGAAGCCAAAAGGCATCAAAAAAGTAAATTATGCTAAGCCTCAAAATTTACCAAATGTGCAAATCGATTTCATTGATATGCCAAATGCCGTGCAAACCGAAATTGCAGCTTTGAATGTGGTAGACTTAAAAATCAAAGACAAAGACTATTTCGCCGCCGTTTTAGCTAATAAAATTTTAGGTGGAGGAGGAGAAGCTAGATTATTTCTTAACTTAAGAGAAGCACATGGATGGACTTATGGTGCTTATTCAGATATCTCTCCTGATAAGGAAATAGGTAGTTTTAGTGCAACTGCAGCTGTGCGTAATGCCGTGACCGATAGTGCTGTGGTGGAAATGATGAATGAAATTAGAAAAATTGGAAAAGAACCAGTAACTCAAGACGAGTTAGATAGAGCAAAAGCTACTTACATAGGGTCTTTTGTAATGAATGCACAAAAACCAAGCGTTATAGCTAATCAAGCATTGCAAATCCAAACACAAGGATTACCTGACGATTTCTACGAAAATTTTATCAAAAACATCAGTGCTGTAACTTTAGAAGAAGTGCAAGCTGTGGCTAAAAAATACTTTGGGGCAGACAACTCAAGAATCGTAGTTGTAGGAAAAGCAGAAGATGTTTTGCCAGGATTAGAAAAATTAGGTTACCCAATTAATTTCTACAATCGTTTTGGCGAAAAAACTGGAAACCCATTAAAAAATCAAGTAGCGTTGCCAGCAGGGCTCACTGCTCAAAAAGTTTTAGCAGACTATGTGCAAGCAATTGGTGGTATGCAAAAAGTGAAAAACATTAAAAGCGTAAAAGCTACCTTTACATTAGAAGGAGCAGCACCACAACCACTTGAAGGAGAAGTTTTATACTACGAGCCAAACTTAGAAAAAACTGTTCTTAAAATGAACGGAGCAGTAATCGTTACCACCATTTTCGACGGAAAGGTAGAGAAGACTTCTGGCATGATGGGGAATTCAGAAAAATCTGGAAAAGATGTAGCAGAAAAAGCTGCTAAAAAAGGTATCGTGCCACAAGCATTTTACACAAATAAAGAGGAGAAACTAGTAGGCACAACAACTATTGATGGGAAACTAGCTTACAAAGTTGAAGTGCCTGTGGGAGATTTAAAAACTTATGAATACTACGACGCTAAATCCAAATTATTGGTGCAAAACAGCGTTTCTGTAGATACACCACAAGGCCCTATGGAAATCATTACATCATACAAAGATTATAAATCTGTAGATGGAGTGAAATTTGCATTTGTTGTAACGCAAGAAGTAGCAGGGCAAAAAATAGTAACTACCATGAAAAAAATGGAGGTGAACAAAGATGTAAAATTAGCAGATTTTAAATAAAATCATTTTTTGTAAAATACAAAAGGAGCGTCTTTCTTTATTGAGAGACGCTTTTTTATTTTTTTGGATTAAAAATTTAAAACATTTAATTATATTTGTATTAAATAAAAATCATAAAATGGCAGAACTTACAAATCAACAAATACACGATTTGGGCGAAGAAATGGTAAAGGTATTTAAAACCATTTATGATCCAGAAATCCCAGTAGATATTTACGAATTAGGCTTAATTTATGATGCACACATTAGCACAGCGGGCGAGGCTAAAATCTTGATGACGCTCACTACGCCCAATTGTCCCGTAGCCGAGTCGCTACCCGCTGAGGTAGAAGAAAAAATCGGAAACATCGATGGCGTGGAGAAAGCGACTGTGCAAATTACATTTGACCCGCCATGGTCTCAAGAATTGATGAGCGAGGAAGCAAAATTTGAATTAGGAATGTTATAAATCTAAATAAAAATTCATATATTTAGGCTAAAATTATAATTTATGATTACACATTTTTCATTCTTAGTAGAAACCTCATTCGGTTTTGTTCTTTTAGCAATTGTGATTTTAAGCTTTTTTGGGCTATGGTTTATTGTAAAACAACAAACTTCCGTAGTCGTAGAGCGTTTGGGGAAATTTCATAGTGTAAGGAATTCTGGATTAAATTTCAAAATCCCATTCATAGATCAAATCGCAGGACGCGTTTCATTGAAAATTCAGCAATTGGATGTAGTGGTAGAAACCAAAACCAAGGACGATGTATTTGTAAAACTTAAAGTTTCTACACAATATTTAGTCATTAAAGACAAGGTTTATGATGCCTTTTATAAATTGGACGACCCACAATCGCAGATTACATCTTATATTTTTGATGTAGTGCGTGCCGAAGTGCCAAAATTACGACTAGACGATGTTTTTGAGAAAAAAGACGATATCGCCATTGCCGTGAAATCTGAATTGCAAGAAGCAATGAACGATTATGGGTACGACATTATCAAAACTTTGGTAACAGACATCGATCCAGATGAGCAAGTGAAACATGCGATGAACCGAATCAATGCCTCTGAACGCCAAAAAATTGCAGCGCAATACGAAGGAGACGCTCAGCGTATTTTAATCGTAGAAAAAGCAAAAGCCGAAGCGGAAAGTAAACGCCTCCAAGGACAAGGGATTGCAGACCAGCGTAGAGAAATCGCTAAAGGTTTGGAAGAGTCTGTAAATGTGTTGAACAAAGTGGGTATCAACTCGCAAGAAGCATCTGCGCTTATCGTTGTGACTCAGCATTACGATACGCTCACTGCAATGGGAACAAGCAATAAATCAAATTTAATTTTGTTGCCAAATTCACCAAGTGCAGCTGGAGATATGCTAAACAATATGGTTGCCTCGTTCTCGGCTGCCAATGTGATTGGAGAAGAAATGAAAAAGAAAACCAGAGAAAATATTCAAAATTCGGAATCTTAGGTCGCATAAAAATATCAAACGAAAAAGTCAGTTCAAAAAATAGATGAGCTGACTTTTTTAGTATCTTTAAAAATCGGAATATGGCTAAATTTTTAGCAAGTTTACTCATCACATTTTCGTTGGTTTTTGGGTTAAAGGCTCAAAGCTTAAAACCCTTTACCGAGCGGGTAAATATCCAAACCGAATGCGCATCGCCACACCAAATTTTGAACAAAGAATGGGTGGCTATAGGCATTAATCATCCTTATAATTTGATGATTGATAGCACTCTGCTTTGGCAGGGGAAACCAAGTTTTCGTTTTGAATTGGGCGCAGAAGATAACACGCTTTCGGGTTACCAAGCAGGAACGACCAAAGGTAGGATAGAGCTATCGCATTGCTTTGCTCAAAAATCCGATTTTAAGCGATTTTCTGATAGCGTTTCGGAAAGTAAATCAGTATATTTTTATGGACAAACCATTTATCCGCAAGGCAGCTCAGGAAAATTTGAATTTTCGATATTTTTGCCCAGTGATTTTCCAAACGATGCATCTTGTATTTTTGCACAATGGCACGGGATGCCATTTTCTCGTTTAGTGAAATTTCCTAATGGCGAAGTGCAACAGCTCAGTGCGCAAGAGTTTAGTGCGCTTTTGAGTCAGATGATTTTTAAAAAAGAACAAGGATTTACCAAAATTCCGATTGTGGATAAAAACGGTAACCCTAAACTTGATGCACAGGGCAATCCACGATTTAAAGCAGGAACGCCCAACGGCTATAAAGTGGAGCAAGGGGGATTTCCACCTTTGGCTTTTGGTTTTAGCAATGGATATTTTTATATCAAAGCCAATTCCGATGCCGCTTGGTTTTCAGACAAAACCGACCGTACCAATGCAAATGTAGCCAAATTAAATGTGCTTGAATCGGTGAAATCTCGCTACAAAGTTTCTACCTTGGCGTATAAAATGCCCATCGCCGAATTTCCCAAAAATCAATGGGTGACATTTAAAGTGGATTTGGCGTGGTCTACCTATTCCCCGAGCCAAGAAAAAATGCTTAAAAATGGATTTTTGGATGTAGAAATGCAGTCCTTCAACCAAAGAAAATACATCGTGAAACGACTCTCGCTCCCAATGGGCAGAAACGATGAGCAAGGTTATTATTTTAAGTTTGGGATTTATCGTGTAGGCAATAGCACTACGCCCGTGTATTACAATTTGGCGGGTTACAGCGAAAAAATCAATTAGTCGGCCCAATTCATGCGGTCTGCATTGTTGAATTGCCAAGGGGCGCCATTGTTTTCAATGTTTTGCATCATATGATTGAGCTCGGTCGGTGCTTCTGATTTTTCCATTACCAAATATTGTCGCATATTGATGATGATGGAAAGCGGATCAATTTCAATTGGGCAGGCTTGCGTACAAGCATTGCAAGAAGTACACGCCCAGATTTCTTCTGCCGTGATATAGTCACCGAGCAAAGTTTTATTATCTGGGACAAATTCTTTGTTTTTGTCAATATTTTTGCCCACTTCTTCGAGTCTGTCGCGCGTTTTCATCATGATTTGTCGTGGCGAAAGTTTTTTGCCTGTAAGATGTGCAGGACATTCTGCGGTGCATCTTCCACATTCGGTGCAGGTGTAGGCATTGAGCAATTGGACACGGTTTAAATCAAAAATATCCTTTGCTCCAAAAGTCTCAGTGTTTGGCTCTGGCGTTACGGCAAATGGGTCAACATTAGGATCCATCATCAAAGCCACTTCTTTTTTCACGCTTTCAAGATTGTCCAACTCGCCTTTAGGTTGCAATTTGCTGTACCAAACATTGGGAAATGCAAGTAAAATGTGCAAATGTTTGGAATAATATAAATAATTTAAAAATACTAAAATTCCTAAAATATGGAACCACCACGCACTGCGTTCAATGATGAAAAGCGTGGTTTCGTTTAGGTTTTTAAACCCAGAAAATAGATGTTTTGAAATCGGAAAACTTCCGGCTAAATCTATGCCTTGATTTTGATGAAGGTAGAAGTCGGCGGCGTTCATACACAAAAACGCAAGCATCAAGAAAAATTCGATGATTAAAATAAGGTAGGCGTCCGTTTTGGGGAAGCCTTTTAAAATTTTAAATCGGTGAATGGATAAAAACTTTCTTCGGACGAAAAAAAGTGTCACAGCGATGATCACCAAAGCCGCTAAAATTTCAAATCCACCAATCAAAGCGTCATAAAAACTGCCCATAAATCCAAAAGCTCGGTGGGTGCCAAAAAGCCCATCGATTACGATTTCGAGGAGTTCAATATTGATGATAAAAAAGCCCAAATACGCCGTGATGTGTAAAATCCCAGCGACAGGGCGAGCCATCATTTTGGATTGCCCAAGTGCTATAAGAAGTGTTTTTTGCCATCGTTTATTTTTATGATCGGTACGATTAATTTTTCTACCGAGCGAAATGTTTCTTTTGATTTTTCTAATGTTGAAAATAAAAAATCCGATTCCGCACAATAGGGCAAAGGCAAATAGAATTTGGGCTAGCATTTTCTTATTTTATAGTATCTTTTACTCTAACTTTTTTGCCAAAAACTGAAAATTGAATGTATTTATCTGGTCTCTCTTTTATTTCAGCTAAAAGTGTATTGAGTGTTTTCGTTGTTTTATTTAAGTTGTCGTAAAAAGCAGGGTCATTAATCAGTTTATTAAGTGTGCCGTCTGCTTGGTCTACTTTTGTGATAAAACTTTTTAATTCTTGAGAGCTAGATTCTAAATTAGCCAAAGTTTTTTCAAAATCTGTAGCATTAATTTTATCAGCCACATCGCCATATTTTTTAAGTGTTGTATTGGCCGTACTCATTACATTGTTGGCATTTTGAGTAAGTTCCTTTACATCTCCATCTAGCTTGTCTGTTACTTTGGTAGTAGATTGTATTAAATTTCTTGCACTATTGGAAGTGAGCTCAAGCGAGTGTATTGTTTTATCTAAACTAGCAAGCACTTGTTTGAGATTTTGATTGGTTTGGTCGTCTGCTAAATTTCCAAACCTTCCTAAAGTTGAATTTAGCGTAGTAAGTACGCTATCTAGCTTGTTTTGTGTAGGTTGTAATTTATTTGATAGCATTGCCATCAGAGATTCTTTATTTGCTGCTTTTAGAGTATCCCCACTTTTGGCCTCAGGGCCGTTGTAATCAATATTAAGTTTTACTTGTTTTCCAGCCATTAATCCAGGTTCGTAAATTTCGGCGACTGTATTTTTAGAAAAATGCAGTTTTTTATCTAGGACCATTTTCACTACAAAATGGATGTTGTCTTTTTCCTCAATGATTTTAATGTCTTCGACCGAGCCAATTTTCAATCCGTTTACGTTTACAGGTTTAGTAGGTAAAAGCCCAACCACATCTTTGTACACGACATAATATATTTCGCCAGAAGTGAATACATTTTTTCCATTTAGAAAAGTAAAAAGCCAGTAAAATAGTCCGATACTTACGATTGAAATCAACCCGATTTTTATTTCTTTACTTATTTTCATACACGAGCATATTATTGTTTAATTCCGTTTTTAAATTTTACGATAAAGGCATCTGGAAATTTCTTAATTTTCAAATACTTTAAATTGTTTTTCGCTTGATTTTCATCTCTATACCAGCCGTAGTAGTATTTAAATAAATTATTTTCTTTGATTTTGTAAATATTTTTAAGGCCCTTGAAATGGGAGGATTTAACTGAGTAATTTTTTTGCGAACTTAAAATTTGAATTCTATAAATTATTTCATTTTTTTTTTCCGTCCCCAGTATTTTCATTAGTCGGGAACTCTACTACAAATGCATCTGGGAAGCCTCTTGCTTTCACCTTGCGCAGATTTGCTTCACTTTTTGATTTGAACGAGGTATTTCCATAAAAATATTTATAAATACCATTTTCTTTAACTACCTCCACATTTGTAAGCCCTTTCAATTGTGGAGCTCCTTGTCTAAAACTTCTTTTGCTTGTTAAAAACTGAATTTTGAATATTTTTCCAGCCACAGGCTTTTCTGGTTCAGCTTTCGGCGGAGCTGCCTTTTTGGTGTCGTTCATATTATTCACGCCACGTTTCAAATCCCACGCTTTTTTGTAAGATTTAATGGCATTAAAGATAGATTCAGCGGTTTTGTCCTTCCCTTCACTAGATGCCAAATATCTCCCTTCATCTGGGTTTGTTACAAATCCGATTTCAGTAAGGATAGATGGCATTGCTGTTCTCCATAAGACTATGAATCCAGCCTGTTTTACGCCACGGCTAAATCTTTTATCTTTGTTAATATAGTTATCTTCAATGTATTTAGCCATTTTTAAGCTATTGTCTAGATGCGTATTCTGCATTAGCGTAAGCCCAATGAGCGATTCTGGCGAGCCATCAAAGTTTTGGTATTTTTCTTTGTGGTCATCCTCGAGTAAAATCACGCTATTTTCTTTTTTTACAATACTGAAATTAGAATTTGCTCGTTTTGGATCCGAGCCAAGAGCATAAGTTTCTGTTCCGTAGGCACCTGGACGAGCCGAGTTACAGTGTATTGAGATAAAGAAATCTGCGTGATTTCTATTAGCTATATTTGCTCGCTCTGCTAGTGGGATAAAAACATCGCTAGATCGGGTGTATATTACTTTCACATCGTTTTTGAAATAATCTTTTACCAATTTTCCCACACGCAATGTTACCGCCAATGCAATATCTTTTTCGTTTTCCACCACTCCACGAGCCCCCGTATCATGTCCGCCGTGCCCTGCATCTAAAACTAATACAAACTTGTCATTCCGCTTTTGTGCATTAACATTCGAAAAAAAGAAAAATGTTAAAGCGGTGAAAAACAATGTTTTAAAAATATTTTTTATAATAAAATTCATATTAGCTTGTTTTTTTATGTATTTTTGGACCAAATTTGACACAAAAATAATAATATCGCTTGGAATATAAAGTATATAATCGGCTTATTCGTATAATTTTAATATTTATTTGGGGAATTGGATTTGCTCAGCAGAACAAAAATACCCCAAAAACCAATATTAAAGAAACAAATATATCCAAAGATAGCCTAAAAGTTGATACGGTAAAAACGAATAGCCGTGCCCTTCAATCTATCGTAGACTATACTTCGGAGAATGTGTACCACGATTTGAAAAACAAAAAATCCTATCTGGAGCACGATGCTCATGTGCAATATACCGATATTGATATTTCTGCCGAATTTATCGAAATTAATTGGGAAACTGGGATGCTTTATGCCGAGGGTAAGAAAGATTCCATTGGGAGATTAATTAAGCCAAGTATCTTTAAACAAGGCGAAAATACGATGGAATACGACAATTTCACCTACAATATTAAAACCAAAAAAGGGACTGCATCCAACATTCGCACGCAGCAAAATTTAGGCGGCGATAATGGCGTAGTAGTGGCAAAATTGGTGAAACAATATAGCGATACGGTTTCGGGGTTGAGAAAAGTGGCTTTTACTACGGATGAATATTTCATCAATAAAAAAGATTCCGTAGCCGATTATCATTTAGAAGCCGAAGTGGCTAAATTCATTCAAGGAAAAGATCGAAAAGTGGTAACGGGACCCGTTTTTATGAAAATCTATAATGTTACCACTCCTTTGGCATTGCCGTTTTCCTTTATCCCGATGGGAACAGATCGTAGCACGGGGCTTCTTTTGCCGTCTTTTGGAGAGCGCCAAGATGTAGGTTTTTATATTCAGGGGGCTGGTATTTATGTGCCTTTGGGGGATTATATGGATATCACTTTCACGGGCGATATTTTTACCAAAGGTAGCTATGGGCTACATACGCGCTCGCAATACAAAAAACGCTATAAATTCAGTGGGGACTTTAGTTTTGATTGGGAGCGAAGAGTAACGGGAATCAAAGGATTGAGCTCTTATTCTAAAAGTAAATTGTATCGCTTGTATTGGTCGCACAGGCAAGATCCAAAGGCCAATCCTAATTTGATTTTCTCGGCCAATGTAAACTACACAAGTAGTAAATTTTACCGCCAAGGATTAAGTAATTACAACTTAATTTCGGGCGATGTTTTACGAAATACAGCGCAATCATCTATTTCCATCAATAAAACTTTTCCAAACACGCCATTTAGTGCGAGTTTAAACCTTTCGCATAGCCAAACTTTTGGTAGCGGAAGCGGTAGTAGCAGTAGCCAGAATCCCGTGAGTTTCACCTTGCCATCTTTGGTTGTGAACATGAGCCGAATTTATCCATTTGCACCCAAAGTGGGGGCTAAAAAAGGATTGTTGCAAAACATTGGGATGACTTATAATTTCAATTTGCAGAATTTAATCCAAACCAATGAGGACGATGTGTTTACCAAAAAAATGTTTGATGACGCCAAAAACGGAATCAAGCATAGTTTAAGCTTTAATACAGGAACTACGATTTTCAATTATTTTCCAGTAAGTTTTGGAGGGAATTATCAAGATGTTTGGTATTTAAAGACCATAAGAAAATGGTATGATAAATCGGCCCATAAAGTAGAAAACAAAGATGTAAACGGCTTTTCTACCTTTCGAACTTTTGGCGTAAATACCAGCATCCAAACAACATTGTACGGAATTAAAGTATTTGGTTCAGCAGATGACAATAAAATGATTAAAGCCATTCGCCATGTCATCTCGCCAAGCGTAGGCTTCAGCTATACGCCAGACTTTAGTGCACCATCATGGGGATACTACGACTCGTATATCAACGAGCGTGGCGAGCAAGTTTTGTACTCCAAATTTGAAGGTGGAATCTACGGAAGCCCCTCAAGAGGCTTGAGCGAAAGTTTGAATTTAAGTATCTCAAACAATTTAGAAATGAAAATCCGTTCAAAACAAGACTCTACGGGCGTTAAAAAAATTAAAATATTCGATTATTTAAACCTTTCCACCAGCTATAATTTTGCAGCCGATAGCTTAAAACTAAGCCCGATTAGCATTAATGGTGCAACAAGTGTTTTAAACAATCAAATGCGCATCAACTTCAGTGCAACAGTAAATCCTTATCAAGTACTAGTAAACGGGCAAAATCCATATGGCGTGCGCATCAACAAATTCGGAAAATTAAATGTAACTAATTATAATATTGGGCTAAATTACTCGCTAAACGATAAAACCTTTGGAGATAGAAAAATCGATTACCCTCGTAGGGGAGCCATACGAAATGATGTGTATTATTTTGATGACCAAGGGTATGCACAATTCCTTACCCCTTGGAATTTATCTTTTGGGCTAAATTATAGTGCCAATAAAAACTTGCGTGGAGATGTGAACAAAACCACCTCGCTCAACATTAGTGGTAGGATTGCACCAACACCTTATTGGGACATTTCGGGAAGCACCAATATTGATTTACAAACGGGGCAAATCAGCTATACGCGTTTGGCACTTACTAGAGATTTGCGTAGTTTTAGGATCAATTTCAGTATGGTGCCGTTTGGAATGTACAAAACCTGGAATTTCTTTATCGGAATCAAGGCTAATTTCCTAAGCGACGCATTGAAATACGAAGAACGAAACTTTAACTCAGGCCGGCAACCCGAGTTTTAGAAAATGATATAAAAATTAATTTTTTTAAATTAAAAAAAAGAAGAAAATGAAAAAAGTAAATACTACAAAAGCCCCAGCAGCCATTGGGCCTTATGCACAAGCAGTAGAACACAACGGAATCCTATTTGTTTCAGGGCAAATCCCTATCAATCCAGAGAATGGCGAATTGTTACAAGGAATTGAGGTAGAAACACACCAAGTGATGAAAAACCTTCAAGCCATTTTAGCAGAAGCCAACACCGATTTTTCTAAAGTAATCAAAGCGACCATTTTCTTAAAAGATTTAAACGACTTTGCAACAGTCAACGAAATTTACGGTTCTTATTTTTCTGAAGGCAATTACCCTGCTCGCGAATGTGTACAAGTAGCAAAATTACCGAAAGATGTAAGCGTAGAAATTTCTGTAATTGCAGCAGTTTAATCAAAACTAAATTAAAAAATGTTTGTAAGAAATACCATAGCAGTTCTTGCTGGGTTATGCGTGTCTGTGGCGTTGATTTTGGTAGGAATCACGATGAACAAAGCTTGGTTCGACGAGTTGTCTTTCATCGATTTGCACCATAAAAGCAGCGTGTTGCTCTATTGGAAAAGCGTAATTTTCCACGCGCCAAATAATTTCTTTATCGCTTTACTTATATCTTATGGCGTAGCGAGCACCGTAGGAGGAGTAGTAACGGCATTGCTCGTGAAAACGGCTAAGCAGGCCTATGCCATGCTCATAGGCTTTATTTTGTATGCGGTAGCGATTATCGATATTTTATTTGTGCATGGGCATCCTGCTTGGTACAATGTTTTAATCTTTTTTGTATTTTTCCCATGCTCATGGCTTGGCGGAAAAATCGTAGATTTAATCGAAAAGAAATAAAAAAATGCAACGATTCTACCAAACCGAAAAACTCGAAGTAGGTTGTGATGAAGCGGGACGAGGTTGTTTAGCAGGGCCCGTGGTCGCAGGCGCCGTGATTCTACCGCCAGATTTTAAAAATTTGGATTTAAACGATTCCAAACAGCTCAGCAAAAAGAAACGAAATCAATTGCGTGAAATCATTGAGCGGGAAGCTTTGGCTTGGGCGGTAGCTTTCGTGAGTCCGCAAGAAATCGACGAAATCAATATTTTAAACGCCAGCATTCTTGCCATGCATCGAGCGATTGATAAATTAAGCCTAAAACCTGAATTTATTGCAGTAGATGGTAATAAATTTAAAAAATACCAAGACCTTCCGCACCAATGTTGCATCAAAGGCGACGCCAATTACATGTCCATCGCGGCGGCTTCGATTTTAGCCAAAACCCACCGAGACGAATACATGGAGAAACTGGCGCAACTTTTTCCCGAATTTAATTGGGATAAAAATATGGGCTATCCCACCAAGGCACACCGAGCGGCCATCGAAGAATTTGGAGCCACTTTGCACCATAGATTAAGCTTTAAACTTCTACCGCAACAGCTTAAATTAGATTTATGAAAGCCTAAGCGCGCTGCAAAGTAAAAAGACTGATTTCTGGCGGAACATTGAAACGAATCGGGTAGGAACACCCTAATGCACGGTTGATGTAGAGCGTTCTACCGTCTTCCAAATCAATTTTTCCTGCCGAATATCTTTTGTTTTTTACGGGCAAAATCGGTGGTGGCAAAAACGGTGCTTTGCATTGTCCGCCATGGGTATGCCCCGAAAGAATCCAGCCGTCGTAGCCTTTCCAGATTGGTAAATCGCACACATCAGGGTTGTGACAAAGCACGAGATTGGCTTGGTCCAAATTTAGATTTTCAAGTGTTTTTTTAGGTTTAAAGTTAGTGCCCCATAAATCATCAAAACCATAAAAATTCAGATTTTCGATTGCGGTGCTCTCATTTCTTAAAACCTTGATATTTAATGATTCTAAAGTTTTTGCAACCTTGTCACCTTCTTTTGCCTCTTGAAAATTTTTACCATAATCGTGATTACCCAAAATCGCAATGGTCCCTAATTTCCCATACACGCAATGTTTCATCGTATTGAGCAAGAGCGGGTACAAAATCTTATCGTGGTGCGTCGTCACATAATCGCCTGTATACACCACAAAGTCAGGATTATATTTTTTAGCTTTTTTAAAACTTTCCACAATGTATTTTGGGTCAAATCTTTTCCCAATGTGGATGTCGCTAATTTGCATCAAAGTCTTGCCTTCTAATTCGGAAGGTAAATTTTTAATCGGCATGGGGGTGTGCGTAAATTCTAGTTGATACGGTGCCCATTGCCATGTGTAAAGCCCCGTGCCAAGCCCGATACCTGCCAATCCTAACCCTGTGGTAGTGAGAAATTTTCTACGATTCATTTTTTTACGATTTATAGAGCGAACTGCCGTCTATGTATTCAAATACTTCTGGTGGAAGCAAACATCGTACATTTTTGCCTTCTTTGATGCCTTTTCTTATCGCCGTAGCCGAAATTTCTACCACGGGTGCATCTTCTACTCGGTAAATACGATTCATTGGGACTTGCGGAGTTGCCACATCTTGATGAATGCGTGGATACACGAAAATATCGTAATTTTTAACCAAGAAATCTGCATTTTTCCATTTGTGGAGATTGGTCAGATTGTCTTCGCCCATGATTAAGCAAAATTCATTTTTAGGGTATTTTTCTCTCAGCACCGCCAGCGTATGTGTGGTGTAATTAGGTTGTGGCATCTCAAATTCAATTTTGCTGGCTTGCAGATTGGGGTAGTTTTCAATGGCGCGTTCCACCATGTAGTAGCGGTTGTTATCGTCGGCTAGCGTGTCATTTTTCTTAAACGGACTGCGTGGCGTTACCACAAACCACACTTGGTCTAGCCCGCTGTATTGCTGCATATGATTGGCCAAAATTAAATGTCCCATATGAATGGGGTTAAAGGTTCCGAAAAACAATCCTATTTTCATCTCAACAAAATTTATTTAAAATCAAAGGCTAAAATAATTCAAAAAAAATTAATTTTACCCCGTGAAAGACGGAAAATCCTATACCATAGCCGAAATTAAAGAAAAAATGGCGCGTTATTGTGCCTATCAAGACCGTTGCCATTGGGAAGTGGAGCAAAAGTTGAAAGAGTTTTTTCTCATTCCCGAAGCCAAAGATGAGGTGATTTTGATGCTGATGCAGCATAATTTTTTAAATGAAGAAAGATTTGCGCATAGTTTTGTGCGTGGAAAATTTAATCAAAAACAATGGGGCAGGCTTAAAATCACGCAAGAATTAAAAAAACGAAACATCGGTACGCGATTAATCAATGAAGCTTTAAAACAAATTGATAATCAGGATTATTTAAAAACTCTGACTGATTTAATGGAAAAAAAAGCCGACCACATTACCTATAAAAATGAATACGACAAGCGTACCAAACTCACCCGCTACCTTATGCAGAAAGGCTATGAGTATGAGTTGATTAAAGAATATTTAAACGAAATTTAAAGCTCTACAATATCAATGTCCCAAGTCATTTCGCCCAAATCGAGCATGGCATTGATAAAACCGATTTTTTGATATTTTTGAATGTCTTTTTTTTCGATTTTTTCTTCGGTGATTTTGCCTTCTTTTAGCAATCGCTGGCGGCATGTGCCGTTGAGTAAATAAGCCTTGGGTGTCACCCATTTTTCGCCATCAAAAAACACCAAATTGGCGTAAGAAGAATCTGTAATTTGGCCGTTTTTCACGATGATGACTTCTTGTTCTGGCTTATCATTCAATCCGTTGAGCGCCTTGCGGTCAAGAAATTTAAAATCATACGAAATATCATTTTTTGTCACCACTTTGAGCGATGTGATTTTTTTGGGCGTGTAAGGCGAAATTTCAAGCGAATAGCCTTGGTCTGAGTACACAATTCGTGCTTTGAACACACCTTCTTCTGGAATGACTTGCTGACTAAAAATTTGCTCCAAATCTAAAACTTCTGCCTTTGGGAAAAACTTTTCAAAAGTTTGATTCACACGCTTTTGATGTTCTGAGAGATGGTAGATTTTATGATTTTCGATTTTAATGCTTTCTAAAAAATCCATAGTTGAAGTTTTTTTTAAATGGGTAAATAAATTTTCTGGTAAATCTCTTGGTACTCTTTGTGCCAATTGCTTTGAGCGGTAATGCCGCCACCGCTTTTGTAAAAATACGAATTTCCTGTTTTTTCTATAAATCGAATCATCACGCCCGTGTCGAGCGCATCGCCAGAGAAATACCCGCAAATTCCCGTGTAGTAGCCACGCTCGTAGGTTTCAGCTTCGGCAATTATGTCCAAAGTTTTCTTCTTTGGTGCGCCACAAATGGAGCCCGCAGGCAGTAATTTAGCCAAAATATCGCCCAATTGATTTTGCCAATTTTGGGGTAAGTCGCCTTTTATTTCTGAGCTGGCTTGCAAGATTTCGCCTTTTTGTGTTTGAATTTTATCAATAAATCGAAATTTGGTAACTTTCACATTTTTAGCGATTTGGCTGATGTCGTTGCGCAATAAATCCACGATGGTAAAATGCTCGGCAGTCTCTTTGGGGTCGTTCAGCAGTACATTTTTGGCATCAGGTATTTCAGCATTTATGGTGCCTTTCATCGGGTATGTGTAGAGCGTGTTTTCTCGGATTTCGATAAAAGTTTCAGGCGAAAAACATACCCATTCATCTCGGTACAGCACTTTGTATTTAGCCTTGGCTTGCAGAAAAATTTGGGCTAAATCTAATTTATTTTTCAAGGGAGTACTAAAGGTTAAATTCACCAAATACGAATCGCCGCTTTGCAAATGATTGGCTACAATATCAAATTGATTTTTAAAGGATTTTTCGCTCAAGGGCGAAAATTCTAATTCTTCCAAAATCGGATTTTGGACAATTTTTGGAGCGTGTTTTTGAGTTCGAAATTCAAAATAGATTTCATTTTGGTCGCATTCATCTATCGGGATGATTTCGGCATTTTGTGTTTTGTAATCTATGATAAAAAAAGCGGGTGTGTGCTGCGTTCCCACTTCGTTCAATCGCTGAATCCAATCGGCTTTATTCTGTAGTTTCATTTACCCAAAAGTAAGGATTTTTTCTTGAATGAAAATTTATTTAGCCATAAAAAAACGCCCATCTTCAATAATGAAAATTAGCGTTTTTAAATGTTTTTTAGTTATAATTAAATTCCGATTTCGACTTGGAAACGAGTGTACCAATTGTCTTTTTTCTCTCCGTTTAGGAATTCAAAATTGTTTTTGCTCACCTCAAACTGGACTTTGAACGAATGTTCCCAAATGTATTTGGTTAAACCCAAAGAAAACTGATTGTGAATCGGTTGCCATTGCTGAATCTCTTTGTCTGGCTCGTTGTGCGAGTAGCGTCCGATGATTTCCCAGTGGCTTGGGAATGTGTAGCTTAGCTGCCCGTCGTAACCATAGCCCGCCAATACATATTGCGATTTGCTGCGGTCTGCATTATAAGTGATTGGGTCTTTGGTCGTGCGATTCATAAACGCAGCCATGGCAGACCAGCCGTTGTATTTAAGCATGGCGTCCACGAGCACGGCTTGCAAGTTTCTTTGCTCAAAAAGCGTTTTTCCTCTTTGTCCTTGCGCTTTTACGGCATTATGATTGAAGTGATAAGTTCCTCCTAAATAAAGTTTTGGCTTGGCTTCTCTCATTAAATCTCCCTCAAAAAATTCACCTTTTTTCTTGAATTTCCCCAGCGGATACAATTCTACTCGCCCAGTATAAGCCAGTCCGTCAGTCGGTTCGTTGAAATTTCTCCCGCCTCCTGTGGAAATGGCACCTTTTAGATTGTAGCCAAATTCATTTTCTTTTAAATGAGAATAAATTGCTTGGAACCCAAAATCACGATCGATATTGAACATTGCATTGTTGATAGAGCGATCGGTTAAGTCCAACGCACCAGAGGAATTATTTCTTTGGCGGTTGCCTGGTAGCTTGGTTTGCCCAAAGCCAAAAGTCCAATGATCGGTAGCTCGGTAAAATACCACCGCATCTCGTATGATGTTTACATATTGCCCGTCTTTGGCGCGTCCTACATCTTCTGGTGCGAATGATAACTGAATGGCATATAGGAATTTAGGGTTCCCTACATAGCCGTCAAATCTTAATCTCAAGCGGCGGATGGCACCTTGAAATTGCACGGGCTCATGGTCTTCGAAACGAGCTTCCAATCGGTTTTGCATTCTAAAACGCAAATTCAATTGAAATAAGCTGTCGGGCGAAGTGATGCCGACTCCTTTCCCGAAATTGTAATAAGGCAGAACATCGAGGTGAACCTGTTTAGCGATGGCTCTGATTTTGGTAGAATCCTTGTCTGAAACTACTAATACTTTTTCCTGTGCATTTGTCCAAACGCAAGCGATGAGCGTAAGGAGACTCAAAACTTTTTTCATTTAGCTTTTGATTTTACTTCTTGACAAAAATAAAAAATAAACATTAATATAATGTTAAATCAATGTTTTTGGTGAAAAAAAGCAATTTAGAAGTCGTGCAAGTGTTCCAATTCTGTTTCGAAAAAAAGGACACGATTGGCAAATTTAATCATGATTTCGTGCTTTAATTTAGGCGCAAAATCGTTTAAATAGGTAGGTAAAAGATTGTTTTTTTCTTCTAATTGTAACGAATAATTTTTGGTGTTTGGATCTTGCTGAGCACAAATTTTGGTAAGTCTCGCATGTCCGAAACAATCGGTGTTTTGCAATTTTTGAATATGCTCATTTTTGAGCCAATTTAAAAAATCGTTTTCTACGCTATTTTCTACGATAAAAGTTATGTTGTAAATTTTCATTTTTTGGTTTGAATTAATTTAATCCCAAAATTCCGGCAGAAAATAATTAATTATTTCGCGGATATTTTTGGAGATTAATTAGGTTTTAACATCTAAATGTTTCGCAAACATAGAGAAAAAAACGAGATAAAAACAAGATTTGGATTGTTTTTAATTGGTTGTAGCAATTGTTTACAAATCTGTCAATCTTGTTTTTATTAGATTTTAACCTTCCCCTGATTATTTACTTGCTTTTAGCTCAATAGTAAACGTGATTCCTGCGCCATATTCACTTTCAACACTAATTTGCCCTCCTTGCGCTTCTATAAGTTCTTTACTGATACTAAGTCCAAGCCCTGTCCCATCTTTTACGCTTCCTGGAACCCTGAAATAACGCTCAAAAATGCGGTGTAAAAATTGACTTTGAATACCTTTTCCGAAATCTTCCACAGCTATATATACTGAATCTTTGCCTGTGGCATATGCCTTGATTTTAACTTCTGATTTTTCATAAGAATATCGAATTGCATTTGAAACTAAATTGCTCAAAACCCAAGCAGTTTTCTCCTTATCTACAAGCAGATGTGGAAGTTCGGGTTGAATTTCTACATTTACGGCAATTTGTTTTTGTTCTGCGATTATCCTATTGGCATTTACGGCATATTCTATAATAGGCTGAACCTCGTTTTCTTGAATTTTTAGTTGCATAGATCCGCTATCGAGCTGAGTGATATTGAGTAATTCTCCTGTAATTTTCAGCAATCTATTGGCGTCCTCTTTGATGCCATTTATTAAATTACTTTGCTCCTCATTTAGCTCTCCTACACTTTTATTTTCTAATAACTGAACTCCCATTTTAATGGAGGCTAGCGGTGTTTTGAATTCATGTGAAATAGCACCCATAAAATTAGTTTTTGCTAAATCTAATTCTTTAAATGGAGTAATGTTTTTAAGCAAAATCACTTGGCCTATGAATTGGCTAGCGGATTCTCCTGTTGGGACAATATTGATGTCCACGATTTCTTTTTCAAAGTAGCTTTCCTTATCATCTGCATATATTTTTAGTACTTGCTGATCTTTATTGCTACCTTTTTTACCTGAAACAATATCTTTAGCTATATCTCTCACTAAATCATTCATTACGGCAACATCTTGAATTTGCTTTCCTACAAAATCTTCTTTTCTTAATCCAGTAATTTTCAAGGCTTCATCGTTTACAAATAGTACTTTTTTATCTTGGTCAATTCCGATAACCGGGTCGTGCATACTATCAATCAATGTTTCAATTCTTCGTTTTCCTTCAAGTATTTTTCCTAATTTGCTATCGGTATATTCCTCTAATTTTTCTGCCATAATATTGAAAGATGTAGCTAATTCTCCAAATTCGCTTTCATTTTTAAAATGTACTCTTTTCTTATAATTCTGGTTAGCGATTTCTTTGATACTTTCGGTAAGTTCTGTTATGGGTTTTGCAATATTATTGGGGAGGTTGATTAATAATAGGAAAGCAATTAGAAAGCATAAAACTCCCGTTACAGATATTGCGATTAAAGCGCGCAAAGCCGTTGAATCTGCGATATGGCTCTTTCTTACAATGGCCTGCATGTTTAAATCCATCATTTGAGAAATGTCTTTTCTAATCTGATAAGGCACAAGCGAATCTTGAGGGTTTTTCACCAATTGATTAAAATGTTGAGCTAATTTATCGGTAGTTTCCTGCTCACCAATCTCTGTAACATTCTGCTTTTGCTTATCCAAATTATCACTAAAAGTGCCTATAGCTACAGAATCTTTTTGAATCTCATCTAGTGCCAAAAGCATACTTCTAGAATAGAGCAAGGTGTTGTAATTATCCAGCAGTATATTGTTTGTTTCACTTTTAAGTTTATTGATATACCAGCCACTCATTCCTGCAAGCAATAGGATGAGGACAAATAGAAGTCCTACACCAAAGGTTATTTTAGTTTTAGTTTTTATTTTCATTTTAGTTAAGATAAAATTATTATATCAACATTTCTTTTAGACAATTTATTGAGCAGATTATGAAACATGTCTCTTGCCAATATGGTATTGAGCAGAGTTTGTTGAGGTTTCCCTATGCACACGGTTGTTATATTTCTCTCGTCGCATTGTTGTGCTATGGTTTCCGATATTTGGTCGCTTTTAATTTTAATTATTTCAGCACCGAGTTCTGTAGCGAGTTTAAAATTATTGATTAAATGTCGCTGTTTATGAAGAGCTATTTTATCTGGCGCTTCCTTAGAGGTCTGGACATATAACAAAAACCATTGGCTATTGTAGTAATTTGCCAATCTCGCAGCTTTTCTAATTACTTTTTTAGATTTTTTTTCATTAGAATTCACACAAGCTAGTAGCCTTTCTGATTTAAAGGGCTTCACTGGAATTATCTCTGTTTCCACCTTTCTTTTTACCTGAGAGGCTACTTCTTTTAGAGCCAATTCCCTTAATTGTAATATATTCTCATTTTTAAAGAAGTTGGTAAGAGCTGCTTGAATTTTGGATTGGTCGTAAATTTTTCCTTCCTTAAGCCTTGTGATAAGCTCTTCAGCTGTTAAATCAATATTCACTACCTCGTCGGCATAGCCCAGAACACTGTCTGGAATGCGCTCTTTTACCTCGATGCCTGTAATGTCTTTAACCTCTTCGTTTAAGCTCTCGATATGCTGAATATTTACAGCGGAAATCACATTGATTCCCGCTTCCAAAATATCCACTACATCTTGCCATCTTTTTTCGTTTTTACTTCCCTCTATATTGGTGTGTGCAAGTTCGTCTACAATCACCACCTCTGGACGTTGATTGATAATAGCACTCAGATCCATTTCCTCCAGCTCTTTGCCTTTATAAAATAATTTACGGCGTGGAATAATGGGAAGCCCCTCGATTAAAGCTTGTGTTTCTTCTCGCATATGCGTTTCGATGTAGCCAATTTTTACATCTATTCCATTGCGCAACAGCGTATGTGCTTCTTGCAACATTCGGTAGGATTTTCCTACCCCTGCGCTCATGCCTATATAGAGTTTAAATTTTCCTCTTTTTGATTTCTGGATTAGCTCCAAAAAATGTTCGGCATTTTTTCTTTCTTCCATTTATTTTATTTTAAGATGGATTAGAGCCTATTTTAATAAAAACTTTTTTTTTAAAATTTTACAGATAGCGATGTAAGCAAAGATAAGCTATTGTCTGATGTTTTGCCATCTCTTTTTGCGAAAATTTCATTTTTGCTGCTTAAATTTTTCACCTCTGTTCGCCAAACTAAATTCGGTAATATTTGATAATCTACATTGGCTGAAACACCAAAGGTTTTAAATCCATTTGTAGTTCCGCTAGCAATCATCACGCCATCTTTGTCATTATAATATTCCCCGCGTAAAGCTAAACGAGTTTTTTCGCTTACACCAAACTGACCAATCAATGAAGCACCATACCATGTACTATAATCTCTATTATTTTGGATTTTTTGTTGGGCACCGATGTCAAAAGTTCCTACAAAAGATACGCGTGGCGAAACATTCAATGTGGCATACAAATCATGAAAATATCGCATTTTTTTCTCGGTGTCTGGCATCTCATTTCCTACAAAAGAACTTGCATTTATGCTAAATTTTTCATTCGGGGTATAAGTGACTTGGTAGCCAAAAGCGGGTGTAGTGTTGCCGTCTGGTCGCTCGATATGTTGCCACCCGTTCAGTGCCAAAGCGGCAAGGTACCACTGCCCATTGGGTGAATTGTAAGACAATCTTACGCCTGTTTCAAAATAAGGCGAATTTTCTGCCATGATGCTTCTGCTCAGCGTTGGGCAATCCATCCCTACAGCACTTTCCGAACCTATGTGCGATGGGAGCACGCCCGCATCAAACCATAAATCTGAATTTTCAGCTAATTTTACGCCCACATTGGCCTCGTAAATATTCTTTAAAACGCCTTTTTCTGCCGCATAATTGGCATTCATGTAGGAGCCAAAACCTACCCCTAAATTCGCACGCACTCGTTGCGTTTCATAATTGAAATTTACTAAGGCTAAATTTACGCTCACTTCATTGTTTCTGTTTAAGCTATATACAAAATCTGGTCTTGTATTGCTCTCTGGATTATTGGCGTCGTATTGTGCGTAAACCTCGGCGTAGGCGCTGATTTTAAGAGGATTGCTATTTTCTTGCGCCATCATTAAATTAGCTGTACCAAGACCTAAAAAAGCTAAAATTATTTTATTAAAATTCATAATTCTTGATATTTTTGAAGATAAAAAACAATCGCCCATTAAAACAAAAACAAATTTAGAACACAACTTTGAAAACGGGCGATTGAGAGTGATTAATTATTGATTTTTATTTTTTTAATTGATCTAATGCGATATTAAGTTTTAAAACATTAATCTTGGACGGACCAAAAATACCTAAAAATGGTTTTTCGGTATTTTCTTCGATTAATCGATTTAAGGTTGATTCATCGATATTTCGGATTTTGGCAATTCTTTTCACCTGCACTTTTGCGCCTTGGATAGAGATATTTGGGTCGAGTCCGCTACCACTTGCTGTGACCATATCTACAGGAATTTCACTGCGTTGGATATCGGGATTGTGTTTGGCAAAAGTATCAATGCGAGCTTGCACTTGTGCTAAATATTCTGGATTGGATGCTCCTTTGTTGCTACCTCCAGAGCCTCCTCCGTCATAATCTACTGCCGACGGACGAGACCAAAAATATTGATCTTGGTCAAATGTTTGTTCGATGTTGGCGTAGTATTTCTGTCCATTAAATTCTATTATTTCGCCTTTTCCGCCATTGGGAGCAAATTGCGCTACACCCCATACAGCCAACGGATAGATTACTGCTAAAAATACAATTAAAACAGCCGTTAATTTAATGGCGGGTACAATATTTTTTTTCATTTTTTCTAAGATTCTAAATAATTAAACAAATAAGGAAACGATTAAATCAATGATTTTAATTCCTATAAATGGTACAAGCACGCCACCCAAACCAAAGATGAGTAAATTTCTTCTAAGCAAAGCGCTGGCGCCGATTGGTTTGTATGCCACACCTTTTAATGCCAAAGGAATCAAGGCAGGGATAATTATCGCATTGAAAATCACCGCAGATAAAATGGCACTTTGCGGACTGTGCAAATGCATAATGTTTAAGCCTTGCAAGCTAGGAACGGCAACGATGAATAATGCAGGAATAATGGCAAAATATTTTGCAACATCGTTTGCAATACTAAAAGTCGTAAGCGTTCCACGAGTCATCAATAATTGTTTTCCAATTTCTACCACTTCAATTAATTTGGTAGGGTCGTTGTCCAAATCCACCATATTTCCCGCTTCTTTGGCTGCTTGTGTACCGCTGTTCATGGCGACACCCACATCGGCTTGGGCAAGGGCAGGGGCATCGTTGGTTCCGTCTCCCATCATCGCGACCAATCTACCTTCGGCTTGTTCTTTTTTGATATAGTTCATTTTATCTTCAGGTTTAGCCTCGGCAATAAAGTCGTCTACACCTGCTTTTTCTGCGATATATTTAGCCGTGAGCGGATTATCACCTGTTACCATTACGGTTTTAATTCCCATTTTTCTTAATCTAGCAAAACGCTCTTGGATACCTGGTTTTATCACATCTTGCAATTCAATGACACCCAAAGCTTCTTCGTTTTCAGAAACTACAAGCGGGGTTCCACCATTTTCGGAAATTGCAGTTACTGTTTCTGCCACTTCGACTGGGAAAACATTTCCAGCATTTTCCACCATAGCTTTAATGGCATCGGTTGCACCTTTTCTAATTCTTACATTTTCGTAATCAATCCCTGAGCTTCTAGTTTCTGCCGTAAATTTGATGAATTTAGGATTTTGGATATTGTAATCACTCGGATTAATTTCAGCTAATTCAATTACTGATTTTCCTTCGGGCGTTTCATCTGCCATTGAGCTTAATACAGCAGCTTTCACCAATCGGTCTTTGTCCACGCCATTGGCAGGGTGGAAGTTGGTAGCTTTTCTGTTTCCGATTGTAATGGTTCCCGTTTTATCAAGAAGTAAAACATCGATGTCACCAGCAGTTTCTACCGCTTTACCACTTTTAGTAATCACATTGGCGCGTAACGCACGATCCATACCCGCGATTCCAATCGCTGAAAGCAATCCTCCGATGGTCGTAGGAATTAAACAAACGAAAAGTGAAATCAGTGCCGCTATAGTGATTGGCACATGGGCATAATCTGCAAATGGTTTTAATGTAATTGTAACGATGATAAATACCAAAGTGAAGCCTGCCAAAAGAATAGTAAGTGCAATTTCATTTGGTGTTTTTTGTCGGCTAGCACCTTCCACGAGCGCAATCATTTTATCCAAAAAGCTTTCACCAGGTTGTGTAGTCGTTTCCACAATGATTTTATCAGAAAGTACTTTTGTTCCACCTGTGACAGAACTTTTGTCCCCTCCAGCTTCACGAATCACGGGAGCAGATTCTCCTGTAATGGCACTTTCATCTATGGTCGCTAGCCCTTCGATGATTTCTCCATCAGATGGAATGATGTCTCCAGCCTCGCACACGAAAATATCACCTTTTTGTAATTGTGACGAAGAAATTGTTTTTCCGTTTTGCAATTTAGCAGGTGTTTCTTCACGCGTTTTTCTCAAACTATCTGCTTGAGCTTTTCCGCGCGCTTCGGCGATGGCTTCGGCAAAGTTTGCAAATAATAAAGTCAAGAATAAAATAAAAAATATGGCAAAATTATATCCAAAGCTTCCTTGTCCTGCAGCATCACCCGCAAATAGTGTATAAAGTGTAACAAAGAGCATCACCACAGTCCCAATTTCCACAGTAAACATCACTGGATTTCGGAACATTTTTTTAGGGTTTAATTTCACAAAAGATTGTTTCAACGCTTGCTGAACCATGTCTTTTTGAAATAATGATTTATTTTTATTCATAATGAATTAAATTCTTTAGTTATGATTAATGAATTAAAGTGAAATATTCAGCAATTGGGCCTAAAGCCAGCGCAGGGAAAAATGCCAATGCGGCAACAATTCCGATAACGGTGAGCACCATTACGCCAAATGTAGCGGTATCAGTTTTAAGGGTTCCGTCGCTTTCAGGAACAAAGCGTTTAGCCGCTAAAAGCCCCGCAATGGCCACCGGGCCAATGATTGGCAAGAATCGAGATAATATTAAAACAAATCCTGTAGAAATATTCCACCATAAAGTATCGTCGCCTAATCCCTCAAAACCACTACCATTGTTGGCAGACGCTGAAGTGTATTCGTATAACATTTCACTGAATCCGTGAAATCCTGGGTTGTTTAATGTTGCTTCGCCATAAGCAGGGAAAGACGCTGCAAGTGCAGTACCCGCCAAAATAAAAAGTGGGTGAAGAAGAGCAATAATCATAGCGATTTTCATTTCTCTTGCTTCTACTTTTTTGCCTAAAAACTCAGGCGTTCTCCCCACCATTAGCCCACTGATGAAAACGGCTAAAATGATGAAAACGAAGAAGTTTAACAATCCTACACCTACGCCACCATAGAAACTATTTATCATCATGGCCAAAAGTTCGTTCATGCCCGAAAGCGGCATAGAGCTGTCGTGCATGGAGTTTACAGAACCCGTAGAGATAACGGTGGTCAAAATACTCCAATAGCCAGCTGCAGGAGCGCCCAAACGGATTTCTTTACCTTCCATTGCGCCCAGCGAATTATCAATTCCCATTTCGGCAATTGCAGGATTTCCGTTTGTTTCCATAATAATGTTTGGAATTACTAAGGTTAAAAATCCTACGGTCATTACGCCAAAAATCATCCAAGCCAATTTTTTTCTTCGAATAAAGAATCCAAATGCGAAAATCATAGCCATCGGGATAATTAATTGAGCTACCATTTCTGCCATATTGGTGAAATAAGTAGGGTTTTCAAAAGGGTGGGCGGAGTTGGTTCCGTAGAAACCGCCACCATTGGTTCCCACATGTTTTATGGGGATGAATGCCGCAGCAGGACCTCTTGAGATTTCTTGTGTAACACCTTGTAGAGTAGTGATTTGGTCTTTGCCTTCAAATGTCATTGGGGTGCCTTGGAACACCAAGATCATAGCCACTACAAATGAAACGGGCAATAAAATTCTAGTACAAGATTTCACTAAATAATTGTAGAAATTCCCTAATTGGGTAGTTGTTTTATCTCTAAAAGCGCGAAAAAGTACCACGGCAGCAGCCATACCTGTACCCGCACTCACAAATTGCAAAAACATCAGCCAATATTGGCCAATGTAACTAAGTCCTGTTTCTCCAGAATAATGCTGCAAGTTACAGTTTACCACAAACGAAATTACTGTATTAAAGGCCAAATCTGGCGACATACTTGGGTTGTTATCGGGATTAAGCGGTAAGTTTCCTTGCGTCATAAGAATCAACATACCGAGCAGGAACCAAACTAAATTGATGGTCACAAGTGCCACCATATGTTGTTTCCAGTTCATTTCGGTATTTGGATTGATACCACTTATTCTGAAAAATAATTTTTCTAAAGGATTAAAAACGCCGTCTAAAAATGTTTTGTCTCCATTGTAAACCTTGGCAATGTATTTCCCAAAAGGAATCGCCAATAGAACGGTGAGCAAAAACATCACTACAATTCCTAAAAATTCTGTATTCATTGTTTTTTTGGTTTAGTTTTAAATTAATTTGTTAGAATTCCTCTGGTTTTAAAAGCACATAAGTCATATATATAAAGACTAAAATGGCGATGATAAATAGTAAAATCATAATTTTCTTTTTTAATTAAATTTTGTCGAAGTAATCAATCGATTTGTAAAAAATCCAAAAACAGGCAAGCCCTGAAAGGATGAGTAAAAAAATGAGTAATACATTCATAATGCTATAATTTTTTAAAGTTTCATGCGCCCATATGCCAAAACCTATTCCAATTCAATAATGAATTTTATAAGTAAAACAATATCATCACATTATATATTTTTCTAAATTTTAAAGTATAAAAAAAGCCTATCAAAATGATAGGCTTTTTCTCAAAATGATAGGCTATAGATTCTTTAAAGTATAAAATCTTCTTTTTTTTTTCGGAATTTAATGGTTTAAATGTCTTTAGGTGTAGTTGGGGTGTAGAAAAGTTTAACATTTAAATCTTTTACAAATATAGAGAGAAATGTGATAAAAATATGATTTGGATTGTTTCGTGTTGGTTATTGCAATCAAGAGTCTCCATCAGCTGTGTAGACTATAAAGTTATTCTGAAAACTTTTTAATATACACAGCTATTGTTTGGTAGTCCATTAAAACACTCCTGATAATTTCTTTAATACATCTACAAATGCCTCATTAAACGCAGCGTCTTTTGCATAAAGTTTATACAAATCAATTTCATCTTTTCTTCGATTTTTCATTACAATATCTGTTAGTAACCTATACGCCAAATCTTTATTTTGCACATCATTATTCTTCACCACTTTATCTATAAAATCTGAGTGGTTTTTAATCTGTTCAGAAATTTTAATCATCGTTTCTTTTTGATCTTCTGGTGCTTTATCCCATTGTTGAAAATACCTTTCATTAAAAACTTTTATAATTTCATCCAAGGCATTTTTTTCATTAGTTTCATTCTGCACACCTCTTGGATTTGAGTTCTGTGGATCTACTTCAGAATTTGAGTCATCGAGTCCTATCTTATAATTTAATTTTGTTCTTTCAATCCCATAGGTAGATAAATCTACGGATTCCAAAATCTCATCTATCAAATCATCTTCTTTTGTTCTTACAATTAGTTTTGGAATTAAAAATTTTAAAAACCAGAATAATCTTTCCCAAGAAATTACTTCAAATGGAATTATAGCTGCCATTTGCCCATAGATTTTTACAAATTGCTTTGCTTTTACTTTGAAATCTTTTTTCTCATCCTCCTCAAGCTCTAATTCATGATTAAATCTTTCTGCTGCTGTATCTATGATTGGGCTAAGATATTGAGCATCTTCACCCGCAAAATATTTGTTTATAAAATCTTCTACTTCATCTAATTCGTAGACGCCAACTCCATTTAATGCGCTCTCTAATTCATGTAAAACATTTACATCAGTAGCTTTACTTAAGGATGTTGAAGTATAAAACGGGTCAAATGATGATTTTATATCCTCTACTTCGTTGTAAAAATCTAGGATAAATAAATCTTCTGTTTTCTTTCCAAGTTTTTCTGACGATCTATTCAATCGGCTTAAAGCTTGCACCGCAAGTACGCCTCGCAAGCGTTTGTCTATATACATACAACTTAATTTAGGCTGATCAAAACCTGTAAGGTATTTATTAGCTACAACCAAAATTCTATATTCATCTTTATCAAAATAATCTTTTGTTTCACTCTCGGAAAAACCATTTAGTGCTGCTTCTGTATATTCTACACCGTCAACGGTTTTTTCTCCAGAAAAAGCAATGGCTATTTTAAAAGGATTTCCCTTTGATTTTAAAATTTCATTTAAAGCTTTATAATAACGGATAGCAGATTCTATATCTTGAGTTACTACCATGGCTTTGGCTTTTCCTTTTAGTTTTTTGGCATTATAAACCTTGTTCAGGAAATGCTTCATCATTATTTTAGCCTTTGTAGTTATTGTTTGATTATGTTTCTCTACAAATCTTTTTAATTTTTTCTGGGCTTTTGCTGTATCAAACCATGGATTATCTTCTATGGATTTTTCTATTTCATAGTAGCTCTTATAGGTAGTATAATTAGATAAAACATCTAGAATGAAACCTTCCTCAATGGCTTGTTTCATTGAATATAAATCAAATGGTGAAAAAGTCCCGTCTGGCTGTTTGGTGCCAAATCGTTCCAAAGTTGTATTTTTAGGTGTTGCTGTAAATGCAAAATAAGAAGCATTTCCTTTCATTTTTCTAGCCTGAATGGCTTTCAAAACTTTATCTTGATAATCTTCTTCTTCATTATCTTCTGCCCCTATTGCCTGATTCATTTTACCTGCGGCAGTACCACTTTGTGAGCTGTGCGCTTCGTCTATGAGTACAGCAAAACGCTTATTGCTAAGATTAGCTATCCCGTCTACGATATATGGAAATTTCTGAATGGTAGTAATGATGATCCTTTTTCCAGACTCTAAACTGTCTTTGAGCTCGCTGGAACTATAAGCGGGAGCTACAATATTTTTCACCTCAGAAAATTCCTTAATATTGTCTCTTAATTGTTTGTCTAGTAATCTACGATCGGTTACTACAATTACAGAATCAAAAAGTGGCTCTGTGGTGCTTTTTGCTCCTGGTAAATTTTCGTTTTCGGGGTAAATTTCGATAAATTGATAGGCAGCCCATGTTATAGAATTTGACTTCCCAGAGCCTGCAGAATGCTGGATTAGATAGGTTTTTCCTATTCCATTTTCTGCAATATCTTTTATAAGTTTCCTCACCACATTTAATTGATGATAGCGTGGAAAGATGAGCGTTTTGGAGCTCAAAGGATCGTTTGGTTTACCTTTAAAATGTATAAAATGCTGAATGATATTGGCTAAACTTTCTCTAGTTAAAACTTCCTCCCACGAATAGGCTGTTTTATGTCCATTTTTATTCGGTGGATTTCCTTTTCCATGGTTAAGACTTCCCTTATTAAATGGCAAGAAATACGAATTTTTTCCATTTAATTTTGTGCACATATACACTTCGTCTGTATCTACAGCAAAATGTACCAAGCACCTACCGAATTGTAAAAGTGGCTGGCGTATATCCCTATCGTTTTTATATTGTTTAATGGCATTGACTCTTGCCGTCTGGTGTGTCCAAGGGTTTTTAAGTTCTAATGTAGCAATTGGCAATCCATTCAGAAAAATAACCATATCAATGCTCTCTAGCTTATTCTCTAGATTGTAATGAACTTGCCTGGTGACACTGAACTCATTACGCTCAAAATTTTCTTTTACCGTTTGGCTACTACTTGCCATGGGGAGTTGATACATAAATATCAAGTGAGCATCGTCTATGCGCAATCCTTTTTTTAAAACATATAATACCCCATATTTTTTGATTGTACGATCCAGCCTTTCTAGAATTTTGCGTCGCCAATCTGTATCTCTTTGTAATTTTTCTAATTCCTCTGACTGTGTATTTTCTAAAAAATGCCAAAATCTATTTTTATCAATGGCAAAATTGGGATCATAATCATTTTTATTCCCTACATAAAAACCATTACCCGCTCTGTACAAGGATCTGGGTTCTGCAAGTTGATTTTCTCCAATTTCTTCTACACAAAAGCCTGTTAAAGCTTTTTCTATGCAGCGTTCTAGTGCTTGCTCGTTTGTTTTAGTTGCCATGGCTATTATTGTTGAATTCTTTAAAAAGTTGTATCATCCACTCTGTGTGTTGCTTAATTTGTTCTATTCCCCATTCTTTTTCACTCATCATTAGTTGCTGTTTTAAGCTCTCCTGTTTCGTATTTTTTGTATAATGTTCTTTCTTCGCTATTGGCATATAATTGCTAAGCTTAGAATTATTACTAGGACTTATTAGGCAAAGGTTTCCGAATTCGTTTAATGTATTAGTATCTAATGTATTGCCATTTATCGGATGCTGTGGGTAATAGTGCTCAACAGAACTTCTGTAGGTAAACTCAAAATTATTAAAATTAGATAAATTCTTGTTTAATTCATCAATATTCTTTTCCTTAAACACCCAAAGTATATAATCTAAATAATTGAAAATAAAGTTTTCTACGGCTGTACCTCGATTTAATTTATTTTTATCTATGGTATTATTCTCATCCTTTTTATCCTCTATTTTATAAATTATGTCGTAATAATCTTTTGGAAAATCGCTCATAAATCGTTGGTAGAAAATAGATTTTGCAAGATTTTCTAAATAATTTAAAAAGCTTGAACCTTCTAAATTACTTTCAGGATTCATCAAATAATCTAACGCACCATTGAGCCAGTATTTATAATTTTGAGTAGTATAAGAAACCTGAAACATGGATTGTATCATGATTATTCGTTTGTTTTCATCACCAAAAGTATTAGTATAATTTACTTGTATATTTTTTTTATTTTTATAAATGATCATGCACTTTAAACTCCAATCATTAGATTCGCTTGTATATTCTCTTTTGATTATGTATTTGTCAAAAAGAAAGCGGGCTTTTAGTAAATTACATGCAAATTGTTTTACAAATTCTTCCTTGTTTTCTTTTTTACCTAAATGGCTTTCAAACGCTTCAAGCAAGTTTTTATCATCTAAACTTATATTTTCTTGATTTTTTTCTTGATTATTATTTTCCTGTTTGTTTTGAATTTGCAAAACATGTAATAGAAAATTTGGAAAATCAATTATGGATTCAAATCGTTCTGCATCCTTGTCCTCACTATTAGATTTGATATCGCCGACTTCATGAGATTGTATAATGTTTGCAATATTCTCTTTTGTTTCGGATTTTGTTCCTGTATTTTCTGTACCTTCGGATTGGTTTTCTTTCGTTTGGATGAATATATTTTTTAGATTTAGTTCATTCCATGTTTCACCAAAAATATTCTTCCTTTCATTTGGTTCAAATCCGTATTGAACATATCTCCCCATATCTGAGCACGCTTCCCATATTTTATTAAATGCTTCAGATGCATCTTTATCATTAGACAAGCAATTCATCATACGGGCTTTTAGTATTTCGTGCTTTTCTAGTTGCTCTCCTCGGGTGTTCATGATCTCAAAATAGTGATTGAGATCTGTATCATGCGGCACAGCAACGCGTAGAATCTGTACATTTTTAAATAAAAAGTCTTTGAAATTAGAAATGCAAGAAATATTATTCTTAATATATTTTTCTATCATTTCATAAGCGTGAATGATACTGTCTTTTTCTGATTCTTTATGGGCATCAAAGTCTTTTTGTGAAATTTTATCCAAGGTTTCATTAGATCTATCTCTTGCTAAAAATTTTAATTTTTTTAAATCTAATGATTTTTCAGAATCTGATGTTACATCTGTATGTTTAGATAATACAGCCAATAGAACAAACAAGGTGGTGAGCCTCTGCTGCCCATCAATCACTTCGTAATATTCCTCTTTTTCAGATACCACCAATGTGCCAAGAAAATACTTTTTCTCATTATTTTTCCCATTCTTTTTCTCTTTCTCATTTTTTTCAAACACATCATTTAAATCCTGCATTAATTGTATGATTTCCTTCTCAGTCCAGGCGTAGTTTCTTTGATAAATGGGAATGCTGTAGTATTTACTTTCCTTCTCAGAAAATAAATCAGCGATTGGAATCATCGTTGGCTTACTTGTTTGATTGCTCATCTTTTTTAAGATAATTAAGTTTTTCCATCATTTTTTGTATTTCTTTGCGTTTATCTGCCTTATTTACGTACGTTGTGGGCATAACATTCATATTGTTTAATACTTCATCATGAAAAATAGCATATTTTATTAGATTAAATATTTTAAGATTTTGACGAGCGTAATTATCCATAGAAGCTCTCTGAACAGCAAAGTATTCAAGTCTCAACTTATATGCCCATGCAAATGTTTTTACAATCATTTTCTTTATATCTACTTCTCCAAATCTGTCCCAATAATAGAGCAATGCACAATCAAACAGATTTCTTACATATTTATCCCCTATGTAGTATCTTTCTGGATAATCTTCTAAGATTGCATAAATCTCCTCGTGATGTTTCTTTAATACCTCTTTTAGGTGGTTTTTCATTTTGAGATAATAGGCGATACTCTCAAAAAATCTTTTTCCATTGATTATGGGCTGGTCTATTTGAAAAGGGTATTGCCTGTATTGTTTGTCTATATTTCTATAAAAAGACAAATTATAATCATCTGTGAAAAAATGTGCTATCTTGTGCATGGCTGCATACGGATAACTTATCTCCTCATGTAGGTTTATACCTTTGAAAACATGAATTTCCTGTTTTGTGAAAAATCTAGCACTCTTTCCTTGCGACCAATTTTTTATCCTAAACAGATAATCTGAAAATAATACTCTCAACTCTACATCTTCTACACTTTCCCACTCCTTAACGATGTTTTTTATGATTTTCTCATCTTTTGTTTCATACGAAAGTGCTCTGAGATGATAGGCTTTCAACAAATCATGGGGCTCCAAATCTTTTCCGCGTGCATTTTGCGAATCAAAGAATTGAAATGCTTCCGAAACATCGTCTATCTCTACTTTTACAAACTCACATTTCTCAAAGAAAAAATCAATCTCTTTTTTATCAAATTCTCCTATACGGCGTTGTATCTCATCATAATTATACTTGATGTTGTATTGCGAAATTTTATTGCTAAAATCTATATTTTTAGAATAAAATTCAATCTTTTTAGATAGCTTATCTTCTTGATTTTCTTTTTGATTTAGCGCAAGTGCGATTAAGAGAACGGTGATAAACCGTTGCTGACCGTCTACAATATTTAATATTTTTTTTCCCTCTCTCTCTTCTTTATGAAATACAATAGTGCCCAGGCGGTAGGCTGATTTCTCTTTAGAGAAGAGAATATCATCTATCAATTGATTTACATTCTGAACGCTCCATTTATACGGACGCTGATATGTTGGAATCTGTATATTTTCGGTTTGTAGCAAGGCAGAAATATTTATGACTTCTGCCACCTCTGTACTATATGTGCCGCTCATAATTTAATAGACTTTTATTTTTCCCGTTACTGCGCTATCTATCAACGATGTTTTGAGCTCCCGCAGGCGTTCTATTTGCTGCTGTTGTAGATTGATTGCATTGTCTATTTTTGCGGATTGATTGTCCAGAAAATCCGAAATGGCTTGTTGCTCTTCTAGTGGGGGGAGTGGGATTTTATTATCAATAATGGTTGGAGATACTCTTTTTAAACCAGCTGTACCAGTCATTGTTGATATTGCATATTGTTTAAATCTATTATTTTGGAAATAATAAAATAAAAAAATGTTTAATAAACTTTTATCAACAACTCTAAATACAAAAATTTCAGAAGTTCCAAATCCAAATCCATTCTCTAAATCATTTGCTATTGCAATATTGCCATTTTCAAAACATGGTGTAACTTTAGCCATAAGCACATCGTTGTTTTTAAAAGAAGTGTAGTTACATACATTCTCGTAAGTTGAAATACGTTTTTCTATCTTTCCGTTTCTAAGACATTCCATGGGGACAAAATTAACTTGGACATTTGACAATAAACTTTTATCTGAAAAATTTGGATTAAGTTTTGCTAAAAATTTAGTTTTTATAAATTTCCAATGTGCTGGAATTTGTCCGAGCCATTCTACGCCAGAATCTTTTAACGGGACATCGGGGTTTAGCCCCTTGGTCACTGCCTGCTGAATGATGATTTGTTTTCGCTCTTTGAGTAGTGCTATCATCTTTTCTTTTTGCGCGATTACACGCTCTATCTGCTGCGTTTTTCTATCTAAAAAATCCGCAATGGCTTGTTGCTCTTCTAGTGGGGGGACAATAATAAATTCATTTTTTAATTCTGAATAGTTAATATTTTGACCTTCTCTAATTCCAGTAACGAAACTTTTTAATAATTGAATAAAACTATGAGATTTAAATAAATATTTATAGTATTTTGAAAACCTATTATCGTTAGGACAAAGTATGATATATGCCGCACTAATTATGCCCTGATGATTAGAATACTCAATACCTCCTTGGAAAGAGCGCAAACTAATGACAAAGTCTCCTTTCTTTACTAACTTTTGCTGTTCTAAATTTTTAATAGCTTCAACAATTCGTTTTCCATATATTGACTGAGGAATGACACCTTGTGATTGAGTTGCACATAAAGGTTCTTCTTCAGGGAATCCTTTAATATTTCTTTCAGTTAAACAATATTTCATTTTAAAAAACTCCCAATGTGCTGGAATTTGTCCGAGCCATTCTACGCCAGAATCCTTGTATTGGCTATATTTTTTAAGTCCTGTGCTCATGGTGGTTATATATTTAAAATTTCAGCAATCAGCCCATCGCTTTCTTGTTCTAGTGCTAGTATATCTTGGTTTACTTCCTCTATGCTTCGCAGTGCTTTGTGCTGGTAAAAGTATTTATTAAAGCTAATTTCATAGCCAATTTTGGTTTTGCTTAGATCGATCCATGCTTCTTCTACATAGGGTTTCACCTCTCGCAAAAAGTAGTCGTGTATTTCTTGGTTAAGCGGTATGGTTTCGCTATCGCGCAAATCGGTCTGGCTCTCGTAGGTTATGTACTCTCCTTTCTTTTGGGTAGGATAATAGCCATAGTCTGGCAGATCCTCTTTGGTGCAACCTAGATAGTCTAGGAGCTGCTCTAGCTTGTCTCCCTCTAATTTTTGTTTTTTGGCAATTACTTTTTCTGCTGTTTCATCATACCACGACACGGCATTGTATATTTGATTTTTCTCTGCGGCAGAAAGTTTTATATTTTCTTTTTTAAGTGTTTTTTCTACCTCAGATTTAAATAAATTAAAATCGCTATACACAGCATCTCCTATCTTTTGCCAAAGCAATGATGCGGTGTCCAATATTTTTTTCTGTTTGCTCCAGGTGGCTGGGGCTATGAGTTGTTTTTTCTTTTTATTCGTTAAATCTATATCATTTTTTTCGCACCAGTCTAGTAATTCTCTTTCTATATTTTTCAGCTCTGTATACACCTTTTCGCCATAGGTTTCATAAGCCCACTGCATGGGCTCGGCAAGTGTTTTTTCGTAGCGTAGGCTTTCCACTTTTTCGGCACTTAGTTGTGCTTTTAATCTTGCTGGGCGTTCAATGTTTACTTTGTAGTATCCAAAATCTGAATTTTTGAATATTTTGGCAGCTATTTCCTCTTCGTTTTTTCGTTCTATGGTTGCAAAGTTTAAATAAGCTTCTTGAATTTCTTGTATATGTTCTGGCGCAAGCTCACAATTTTTGTTTCCCAAGTTTTTGCGTAGTTTGGCATAGCGTTGAGAGGCATCTATTAAAATGACTTTGCCTTTTCGTTCGGCGGGTTTATTGTTATTTAAAAACCAAATGTAGGTAGTGATACCTGTGTTGTAGAACAAATTATTAGGCAATTGTACGATACAATCTAGCCAATCATTTTCTATGATATAACGGCGAATATTACTCTCTCCTCCTCCTGCATCTCCTGTGAAAAGGCTAGACCCATTGTGCACCGATGCTACACGAGATCCTTTAGGGTTGTCTTTGAGCGATTTCATTTTGTTTACCATTTCCATCAAGAAAAGCAATTGCCCATCAGACGAGCGAGGGGTGGCATCACACTCTTCAAGATTTCCCCAGTAATTCTTTAGTTTTACGATAAAACGCTCATCGATTACTTGATTTCCGTCTTTGATGTATTTTTGGTCTCCGCTCCAGGATTTGCCATAAGGTGGATTGGAAAACATGAAATTAAATTTCTCGCCAGCAAATTCATCTGTGGCCAATGTGGAACCCACACGAATATTTGAAGGGTCGTTGCCTTTGATCATCATATCCGATTTGCAAATCGCGTAGGTTTCATCGTTTATTTCTTTCCCATACAAAAAGATATCGGTGTTTAGGGCTCGTATTTCACCCTCCTCGCTCTTGATGAAATTTTGAGCCTCGGTAAGCATTCCTCCAGAACCGCAAGCAGGATCGTAAATGGTAATTACTTTGTCTAAATCATCTTTAATCGGCTCAAACACAATGTGTGTCATAAGCTTAATAACCTCTCTCGGGGTGAAGTGCTCTCCCGCTTCCTCATTGTTTTCTTCGTTAAATTTTCGAATCAGTTCCTCGAAAACATAGCCCATACCCAGATTGGTGAGCGGTGGGAGTTTCCTCCCATCTGGATCTTCTTTTTCTAGTGGGGTTAAATTAATTTTGGGCGAAGTGAATTTTTCTAGCACATCTAGCAAAACATCTTTTTGTGCCATGTGGCGAATTTGATTTTTTAAATTGAATTTATCTATTATTTCCTGGACATTTGGGCTAAATCCATTTAAATAATCTTCAAAATTAGCAAGCAATATCTGCTGGCTATTGGTTGCTGTATTATACAACTTCTGCAAAGTCCACTCGCTGGTATTGTAGAAAACATATCCAGAGGCATCTTGCAAAGAAGATTCATCCCATTCAGTGAGCCCTACATCTTCTTTTTGGAACTTCATTTCCTCCATCACTTTACCCTTGGTAGTTTCTAGAAGTGCATCTAGCCTTCGGAGTACCACCATGGGTAAAATAACATCTCGGTATTTACCTCGCACATAAACATCTCTCAAGCAATCATCGGCAATCGACCAGATAAAGGAAACTATTTTGTTGTGATCTATGGGATTCATATATTCTATAATATTTAAAATTTAAAAAATGCTGTTTTAAGTTTTAACAGATTTCACAAATTTAAATATTTTTTGTAAGCATATGCCTATAAAAAACGATTTTCATAGTAATTTTTAACACAAGTTTTTCTTTGGCAATCTAAAAGGAAAAATCTGATAATAAAAAAATAAGATGTCATGCATTACGGATAAAACATTTATAAAGTCAGTGTATTTAGCCATATGAGAAACTATCTGGAAATGGTCGCTGCCCATTAGAAACTAGAGCTTAATTTTGAATCAATTTATGCTTTTATTTGAACAATGACCCAGATTATAAATCCAAGCTCTTACTTTTTAATTTACAAACTTTACGGGACGTTGACCATTTATACACCCTTGCGTATTTCTATTTTTGTTACTCTCCTTGCTTAAGGGTTTTTAATGATTTCCACTTCTCGAAAGCTCTTTTTCCTTCCTTTGAATTGTCTAAAAATGATTGAAAATACGATTTCATTCCTTCGTATTTTTCCACCTGTTTCCTGTAATCCTTAACTTCATTTGTCATTTTATTAAAACTATAAAAAGATAATCCTGAAATGAATACTATATAAACAAACAACCCAAACAGTACATACATTGCCATTTTTGGGATATTGAGTAAAGCTTTCAATGATTTTAATTGATTTGTCATTAAAGTATCAATTTCATTCATAGAGGATTGTAGTTTTGATGAGTCTACATCGATATGTATATTCTTAGCTTCAGTCACATGGCTTTTTATGGCATTTTCAATTTGAGTTATGTATTTTTCGTTGGTTTCCATGCGTTTTGTGTGTTCAGAAATAGCTTCAAATAATATTTTTCCTATTTCTTCATTGGAGATTCTTCGTTTTGCGCTCATTATCGTTTTCTTTTATAAGTTAAATTTGTTTGATTGATTTTTAGCTCACTTCCAAGTGTTATATTATTTAATAATTTCTGTTGAGTAGCTGTAAGTTTTAGCCCTGTAAAATCAATACCTCGTTTTTTCATATGCTTTAGACTGAACTCTTTGCCAAGATCAGAGGCTTTGATTCCCAGTATTTCGCCCTTTTTGCGTCCACTTTTATAAATCCGTTCATCATATTGCTTTTTCTCTTCTGCACTCATAAATCTAAAACCTTGTGTTTCTCCTTTTTTGTTTTTCATTGGTACCATGTGTATGTTGTGGCTTTGCAAATCATCTATTACTTCAAAAATTGATTTAGACCATTGAGTTTCTTGGAGAAACATCTCTTTGTAATAAGCCCTTAAATTTTCTTGTTCTCTCTGTTTTCTTTCTGCAATCATTTTAGCCGTCGTTAAACCATATTTTTCTGCAATTTTTTGAGAGAGAATTTGTGTTCTTTTACCAATTCTAAAATCGTTTAAAGCGGAACCTGTTTGAGAATTTATGCGATTGGCTATGATATGGATGTGTTTTGTCTTGGTGGAATTATGGATTGTGGCTATCCATTGATGTTTACTCAATTTCATTTCTCGGATAAAATCAGTGGCGTATTGTTTTAATTCCAGCCTACTATAATCTCGGTCTGGGCATGGACTTAGCACAAAACTAAATGTATTATTGCTGCAATGTTTATTCATTTGTTGTACAAATCTCATTTCTTTTAGCAGTTCATGTCCATTAGTACCTCCTAGTAAATTTCGCCCAAGTTCTATGGCTTGTCCTTTATCATCTAAAATATAGTCAAAGGCTCGGGCAGAACCTTTAGTGCTAGCTCCTTTTCCAACCATTTTCAATAAAATTTAAATGTTTTTCTATTTTTTCAATTAAATCGTCTATTCTATCTATCATTAAACTATAATTCCCTTTCTTTAAGAGGTTTTTGATTCTCATGAAGTTTAACCTATACTGCCGAAGCAGTAAATAAGCTTCCACTTGTTTAGCATCAACAGGGGCGGGGAGCTCTCTGCCGAGAGCAGTTCTTAAAATGTATTCTGACATGCTTAAATTTAAATCAGTGGCTTTTTGTCTTATTAAAGCTTTGTCCCAAGCGTCAACGCGTATTTCTATTTTTTGATTTTTATTACTCATAATGTTTAAATGTTTTTCGGAGAAAAACCTGACCGAAGGTCAAAATCTTTTCAACCGAAGGGCAGAAAAGCGAGATGCTGCTTTCAGGATGCAAACAAGGGAATTTTTCCGCCGTTTGTCCTGACAAGCACCCATCTCGAACTTTTGCGCATCCAATTTTCTCGATTCATGTTATTTTTTGGGGTAGTTTACATAGTCGGCTAAATCAAAACCTCGTTCTCTATCGTCTTCATTCGCGAGATTTTCCAACAAGTTAGATATTTGAATGTTAAATAGGTTGTTGTTTAAGGAGCTTATGATATACGAAAAATAGAATTGTATAAGTTAATAATCATTTTAGTTTTTAAATAATGACTCTTATATTTGTTGCAGATAGAGATAATCATATGTACCAAAGTCATCCAAATTGTATCCAACCAGATAATGAATATATTTATGTATGGAGATATTTGGACCTAAAAAAGTTTTTATCTTTTGTACAAACAAGAAGCCTTTTCTTTTGTGCATTAAATAATTTTGAGGATAACTTTGAAGGTTCGATACCACGTAATAATATTTTAAGACGAACAGATTTATTAAAGAATATTCCCAAAAATAAACATGAGTTTTATTTGAATGGTCTTATGAAATTTAAAGAGCTTCATAAGATGTTCAGAGAGATGATTTATGTAAACTGTTGGCATTCTAATCAAAATGAATCTATTGCGATGTGGAAAATTTATTCAAGAAATGACGAAGGGGTTGCTATTAGATCTACATATAAACAATTAAAAGAAAGTATTGAAGATGAAAAACGAATATTCATGGGAATAGTTAAATATATTGATTATGATAAGGATATTATTGATGATAGCAATGCATTATCTTCAGTTTTTCATAAGCGATTAGAATATTCTTTTGAGAATGAGGTAAGATTGGTAACTGATGGTCTAAATGAGCGAACTTTTCAAAAATCAATTGAGAATAAAGCATTAGGAGTTGCAACTTGGATAAATTGATTGAAAGCGTATATGTATCTCCTTTTGCTCCAAGTTGGTATTATAATATAGTTAAAGATCTGATGAAAAAATATGAAGTAAGAAAAGAGGTTCGTCAATCGTCTTTAATAAAGGAAGCAGAATATTAAAATCTTTTGATGCAGCATCATACTTTGTAAGCAAACTATTTAATAATTGGTATATCTGCTAAATTCATTGTATGTTGTTATTACTACACCCCATTGTTATTTACAGTATTTGAGGTGTAGTATAGGTGTAAAAAAATGCCCTATAACATCATATTATCTGACATCAAATGTAAGAAGAAAATTTGTAACTATCACTATATTAGTCGCTTGGTGGTATTTTGTTGTCCGATATTAACACTACCTACTTCCCGATACAGAACTCACTAAAGATAGTACCCAAAATATCACGATCGACTTCGATATCGCCCGTAATGCTTCCTAAGTGGCGAATTGCCTCGCGCACATCTTGAGCCATCAAATCTCCTGGAATATTCATTTCAAGTGCTTGTTGCGTGGCTTGTAGACTTGTCAAAGTTTTCTCGAGTGCTTCTTTGTGACGCGCATGGGTGATAATCGTGTCGCTAGTGTTTTTCCAATCTTTTACAAGACTAGCGATTTCGGTCATTAAATCAGAAACTTGAGCCGAGTTTTTAGCCGAAATTCCAAGATTTTTTACACTAGAAAAGTTTTCCTTTAGCGATGAAATTTCATCGGAATTAAAGAATTCTGGGTTAAATCCATTTCGCACATCGATTTTATTTTCAATTAAGAATAGGTGAATTCCTAAATTTTTAATCGGTTGCAGTAATTTTGTAATTTCTTCAGGTTGAGTGTTTTCGGTGTCGTATAAAAATAGGACTAATTTCGATTTTTTGGCATTGGCAATGGCGCGTTCTACCCCTAGAGCCTCGATGGTGTCTTCGGTTTCGCGAATGCCCGCCGTGTCGATTAATCTAAATTTAATCCCATTAGCAATCACTACATCCTCTATGCTGTCGCGTGTCGTTCCCTCAATATCAGAAACAATAGCTTTATCTTCGTTCAAAATACTATTGAGCAACGAAGATTTTCCCGCATTGGGCTTGCCCAAAATCGCAATCGGAATTCCGTCTTTTATCGCATTTCCGTACTGGAATGAATTTATCAAAGTTTGAATGTGCGTTTGTAGATTTTTAACCAAAAGTAAAAACTCCTCTCGGTCGGCAAATTCCACATCTTCTTCGGTAAAATCCAGTTCCAACTCAAGCATAGCGGCAAAGTGAATGAGTTGTTTGCGCAGTTCTTTCAATTTGGTCGAAACGCCACCACGCATTTGGTTCATCGCTAAATCATGTGCTGCTTGCGTATCCGACGCGATCAAATCCGCCACGGCTTCGGCTTGCGCCAAGTCTAATTTTCCGTTTTTAAAGGCACGCAAGGTAAATTCGCCCGCATTTGCCATGCGTGCACCATTTTTTAAATATAAATCTATGATTTGCTGAATGATGAACGACGAGCCGTGGCACGAGATTTCTACCGTATCCTCACCCGTGTAGGAATTGGGATTTTTAAACACAGAAACCAGCACTTCATCAATCCAATTGCCATTGTTGTCTACCATATCGCCAAAAATCAAGGCGTGCGATTTTTCCGAAATCTTTCTTTTTTTATTTTTAGGTTTAAAGCATTTTTCGGTGATTTCAAAAGCCTTTTCGCCAGAAATTCTAAGTACAGCAATTGCCGCTGATTGCATGCCCGTAGCTGGGGCAATGATGGTTTCTTCGTAGTTCATAAATACAAAAATACGATTTTTATATATTTTTTAATTTTCAAAATTTAATCATGAAAATTATTGTGTAATTCCTTCTAATTTAAATAAAAAGGCAAATTCAAAAGCGGTTTCTTTTAGATAATCAAATCGTCCAGATGCGCCCCCGTGCCCGAAATCCATTTCGGTTTTAAACAATATTTTAGTTTCACCTTGGTTAAAATCTCTCAGTTTTGCCGCCCATTTTGCAGGCTCAAAATATTGCACTTGGCTATCGTGCAATCCTGTGGTGATGAGCATGTTGGGGTACTTTTGTGCCTTGATGTTTTCGTAAGGGGAGTAGGATTTCATGTAATGATAAAATTCCTCATTGTTCGGATTTCCCCACTCGTCGTACTCGTTGGTAGTGAGCGGAATCGTCTCGTCGAGCATTGTGTTGATGACATCTACAAAAGGCACTTGTGCAATGATTCCGTTCCAGAGTTCGGGTGCTTGGTTAGCAATCGCTCCCATGAGCAGTCCGCCCGCACTTCCGCCCTCGGCATACAAATGTGCTGGCGAAGTGTAGTTTTCTTGGATTAAAAATTTGACACAATCTATAAAATCATTGAATGTATTTTTCTTTTTAAGTAGTTTTCCGTTTTCGTACCAAGCACGCCCCATTTCTTCGCCCCCACGCACATGGGCAATGGCAAAAACAAAACCTCGATTTAATAATGAAAGTCTTGTGGTAGAGAAACTTGCGTCGAGCGAATAGCCGTAAGAACCATAGCCGTAGAGTAGGAGTGGAGTGTTTTCGTTTCGGGGTGTATCTTTTTTATAAACAATCGAAATCGGAATTTTTGTGCCGTCTTGTGCGGTGGCAAAAAGCCTTTCAGAAGTATATAAATCTTTGTTGAAGTCGCCTAAAACTTCTTGCTGTTTTAGTAATTTTCTTTCGCCCGTTACCATGTTTTCATCGTAGACCGATGGTGGGGTAACCATAGAATTGTACACAAATCGCAACTCTTGTGAATTGTATTCTTCGTTGCCGCTTGGGTACACCACATAGGTGGGATCATCAAAACTTACGAGTTTTTCTTCCTTGGTTTTTCGGTTTTGAATGACTAAACGCGTGAGCCCGTTAAATCTTTCAGTAATGACTAAAAAGTCTTTAAATTCTTCCACGCTTTCGAGCAAAACATCGCTGCGGTGCGGAATGATTTCTTCCCAATGTTCTACCGTAGTTTTATCAAGCGGACATTGCATAAGCTTAAAATTCTCGGCTTGGTCATTAGTCATGATTAAAAATCTGTCTTCCAGCGGCACCACGCTGTATAAAACATCTTTTCGGCGTTTTTGAAAAACTTGAAATTCGCTAAAAGGCTCATCGGCTTTGATGAATCGCTCCTCCGATGAAGTGGTAGCCGATGAATAAATTAGGATATAATCACGATTTTTAGATTTATAAACTCCGATGTAATTGGTCGGGTCTTGCTCGTGATACACACAAACATCTTCGCTGGCTTGTGTGCCCAATTGGTGGCGTTTGATTTTTTCGCTTAAAAGTGTTTCTGTATTATTTTCGGTGTAAAAAATCGTTTGATTATCATTTGCCCAGACGCTTGAGCCCGAAGTGTTTCGGATGCCTTCGTCGTAGATTTTTCCTGTTTTTAAATCTTTAATAAAGATTTTATATTGTCGTCTTGAAACTTCATCTACGCCAAAAGCCAATAATTCGTTATTTGGACTGATAGAGAAGCCCTTAGCATTAAAATAAGCCTTGCCTTCTGCCATTTCATCTACATCGAGCAAAATTTCTTCTGGGGCATCAAGCGATGCCTTTTTTCGGCAAAATTTATAATATTGTTTGCCCTCCTCGGTGCGAGTGTAGTAATAATAGCCATTGATAAAGGTTGGTACACTTTCATCTTTTTCCTTGATTCGGCTACGCATTTCTACAAAGAGTTGATCTTGTAGATTTTTGGTATCTGCCATCATTTGTTCGGCATAGATGTTTTCTTGTTCTAGATGAGCAAGCACGGCAGGGCTATCTTCCGTTTTTTTGAAATAAGCATTCATCCAGAAATAGGGGTCGTTGACACGCTCGCCGTGAATGTTGCGCACATAGTCTTTTTGTTCAGCCTTAGGAAAAGGAATGTTGGGCCAATTGGGAGTATTCATTGTTTAAAAATGTATTTTGATTTGAAAAGGTAAATGTAACGAAAAACAAAAAATCCTTTCTATTACAGAAAGGATTTTTTTGTATTAAAAAACTTAAAAATATAAATTCTTAGTCTTTTTTCTCTGGTTTTGGTAATAAAACTTTTCTTGAAAGTCTCATTTTACCAGTCTTTTTGTCGTTTTCAAGATATTTCACCTCGATTTCGTCGCCTACCTTCACCACATCTTCTACATCGTTTACGCGGCTCCACTCAAGCTCTGAAATGTGAACTAATCCTTCAACGCCTTTTCTGATTTGAACAAAAGCTCCGAAAGGTTTGATAGAAACTACGGTTCCTTTGTAAACCCCTCCGATTTCTGGTTCAAAAGTAATGTCTTTGATTCTTTGAATAGCGGCGTCCATTCCGTTTTGGTCTACACCCGAAATTTCCACAACTCCGAAATCGCCATCTTCTTCAATCGAAATGGTAGTGCCTGTTTCTGCTTGAAGCTCTTGGATTACTTTTCCACCAGGACCAATTACCGCACCAATGAAGTCTCCTTTAATTCTTAAAGTAACAATTTTTGGAGCCGTAGGTTTATAATTTTCGTTTGGTTCAGGAATGGTTTCTAGGATTTTATCTAAGATATACATTCTGCCGTCGTGGGCTTGCATAAGGGCTTTTTCTAAGATTTCATAGCTTAGCCCAGCAATTTTGATATCCATTTGGCAAGCGGTAATTCCATCGCGAGTACCGGTTACTTTAAAGTCCATATCTCCTAGGTGGTCTTCGTCTCCTAAGATGTCTGAGAGCACGGTCCACTTTCCAGATTCTGGGTCGGTAATGAGCCCCATAGCAATTCCAGATACGGGTTTTTTGATTTTGATACCTGCATCCATTAAAGCTAAGGTTCCTGCGCACACGGTGGCCATAGAGGAGGAGCCGTTTGATTCTAAGATTTCAGAGACTAAGCGAATAGTGTATGGGTTATCTTCTGGAATCATTTTTTTCAACGCACGCTCTGCTAAGTTTCCGTGACCTACTTCGCGGCGAGAAGTTCCTCTAATTGGGCGCGCTTCACCTGTTGAGAATGGTGGGAAATTGTAGTGTAAATAGAATTTTTTGTCATATTCTTCTACAATGCTGTCGATTCTGTCTACATCAAGTGACGAACCAAGGGTTACGGTACTTAATGATTGAGTTTCCCCACGCGTAAAGATTGAAGAACCGTGTGTAGCGGGTAAATAATCTACTTCACACCAGATTGGGCGAATTTCTTTTGGATTTCTACCATCCAAACGCACACTCTCGTTCAAAATCATTTGGCGAACTGCTTCTTTTTTAGTGTCACCAAAATATTTGTCGATAAGCGCTTCTTTTTCTTCTAATTCTTCTTCGCTAAATTGTGCTTTGAACTCAGCTAAAACAGCATCAAATTTCTCTGAACGCTCATGTTTGTCGCTTGGTTCTTTAGCTACATCATATAATTTTTGATAAAGCTCATTGTGGATTCTTTGCTCCAATGCTTCATCATTCACTTCGTGGCAGTATTCTCTTTTTGGGAAAGATTTTCCTACTTTTTCAGCCAATCTTTCTTGCGCATCGATTTGCTCTTTGATTGCTTCGTGAGCAAATTTGATGGCTTCTACCATTTCTTTTTCAGAGATTTCATTCATCTCACCTTCCACCATCACCACTGAATCTTTAGAAGCCCCAACCATAATGTCTAGGTCTGCTTTTTTCAATGTTTGGACATCTGGATTAATGAGCAATTCTCCGTCTACACGAGCTACGCGCACCTCAGAAATTAAACTTTTGAAAGGGATATCGGTTAATGCCATTGCGGTAGAAGCCGCAAGACCAGCCAATGAGTCTGGAATTACAGTTCCGTCGTAAGACATTACACTTATGATTACTTGAACTTCTGCGTGATAATCTTTTGGGAATAAAGGTCTCATCACACGGTCAACCAATCGCATTGTTAAGATTTCATCATCCGTAGGGCGACCTTCTCTTTTGATGAAACCACCAGGGATTTTCCCTGCGGCAGAGAATTTTTCGCGGTATTCTACGGTAAGTGGCATAAAGTCTACGCCATCTTTAGCTTCTTTCGCTCCTACTACGGTAGCAAGGAGCATGGTGCCACCCATCTTCACTACCACTGCGCCATCGGCTTGCTTAGCAAGTTTTCCGGTGGAAAGGGTAATGGAACGCCCGTCTTTTAGACGGATTTCTTCTGTAAATTCTTGATAATTCATACGATAATTTATAGTTACCAAAGGTAAGGCAAATCTTGTGATTTTCAGTAATTAAATTTAATTTTTTTTATCTAAACCTTTGTTTTTGAACATAAAAAAACAGCCATAACTTATTGTTGTGGCTGTTTTCAAAAAATTTTTGTGAGAAAAATTATTTTCTGATACCTAATTCTTTAATGATTGCACGGTATCTTTCAATATCGTTTTTGATTAAGTAGTCTAGCAAACTTTTTCTTTTACCTACCAATTTCACCAAAGCTCTTTCAGTGTTGAAATCTTTTCTGTTCACTTTTAAGTGCTCAGATAGGTGGTTGATTCTGTAAGTGAAAAGTGCGATTTGGCTTTCTGCTGATCCAGTATCGTTGGCATTGTCGCCATACTTTTCAAAAATTTCTCTTTTCTTTTGTGGGTCTAAATACATTCCAATATTGTTTTAAATGATTATTATGTATGTTTTGAGGTGCAAAAGTAGATGTTTTTTGCAGATTAGCCAAATTTTTTAGTTATATTTTTCTTACTTAAAAACTTAAGTTCAATTTAGCGTTAAAAAATCTCCCCGTCAATCGGTTGGGAACGCCGTAGATTTTTGCGCTATTTACATCTCGTATCCATTGGGTAGAAATTGTGTTTTTGATGTCAAATACATTAAATACTTCTACACCCACCGAAAGGTTTTTCAATCCACCGAATAAATTATGGTCTAAATGTATATTTTTCTCACGGTCGATTAAAATCTTAGAAAAACCAATATCTACGCGTTTATAATCAGGTAAATAGCTGGTGAAATCATACGGATTGGTAAATACAGGTGCTCCCGTAGGCAATCCCGATGCGTAAATTAAATTTACATTTACCTTAAGACTTGGGTAAATCGGCATGTAATCTTGGAAGAAAAGCGATGCCTTAAATCTTGGATCGGTAGGGCGCGGAATCCAGCCTTGGTCTCCGATGTTTTGTTCAGATTTAGCATAGGAAAGGCTTAACCAAGAATCAGAGCCTGGGATAAATTCGCCATACAATCTCGTGTCGATACCATACGCACGCCCTTTGGCATTATTGTCGGCAAAGTAGTGCAGGCGCACATTGTCGATGTACACAGGGTTTAGGTCTTTGATGTTCTTGTAATACAATTCGGTGGTGAGTTTAAATGGGCGATCCCACATAAAGAATTCAAAATCGTGACCCGCCATAAATTGTACGGATTTTTGAGATTTTACATCAAGATTTAATTCGCCGTTGGGCCTTTTCAATTCTTTGTAAAATGGTGGCTGCACATAATATCCCGTCGCAAAACGGAAAATTTGGCTCGTTACCCAATCAGGGCGAATGGCAATTTGCGCACGCGGACTGATGTTTAATTCTTTGTTTAAATCATTATAAGTACTTCTCACTCCTGCATTGAGCAAAACTTTGGCTTCGTTCCAATAAAATTTCTTATTCCATTGCACAAAAGAGGTGTAGCGTTGTGTCGTGATGTCGTGTTGCGAGCGCATGGCGTAATTGAGTTTGAGCAAACTTTGGTCTACTTCACCAGGCAACAATTTTTTCTGATGCCCGTGCGGAACATTGTACCCCGCAGAATCAATCATTTGCCACTCGTTGAGCATATCTTGCATATTTTCTCGTTGTGCGCCGAGCCCCCATTCAATGATGGAATTATTGTTAAATTTATATTTTCCACGATGTTGAACGCCTGTTACTAAGATATCTAAATCATTTCTCGCATGGTCGATTTGTCCCGCCGCATTTGGTGTCTCAATCGGTTCCATGGTGTCGGGGTCGATGGTTTTGATGAAATACGCCCCTTGAATGTCAAAATATTCTTCTTCTTTGCTTTGGTACGAATAAATATCCAACCCTAAATCCCAACGATTATTGGGTTTATAGCGAGATGTAAATGCCCCAAAATTAGTCGTGTAGCGGTCTTTTTCATCGCCGTCGTAATACACTTTTAGCTGAATAGGACGCTGAATTGTTCCGAAATTGGTTTCTCGGCTGTGTGGCGTTTGTTTAAATAAACTATTATTAAAGTTTCCTATGAAGCCCACTTGCCATCTCGGACTAATTTTATATTGAAGACTCGCCTGAATATCGTATGATGAAGGTTTAAATTCGGTTTCTTCATCTTGGGTTTTAAGCAAAAGATTTCGGTTGAGGTATCTCGCACCCATCAAGGCACTAAACTTTTTATTTTTGCTAAGCGTACCCACGGTTAAATTTCCGCCCATTAAACTTAATTGAGATGAAAGTTCAAACTGTGTAGGCGTGCGGTAAATCACGTCGAGCACAGAGCTCATCGCATCGCCAAATTGTGCTTCCCAGCCACCTGGCAAGAAATTCACATTGGCTACCATGTTTGGATTGAGGAAGTTAAGCCCTTCTTGCGCTCCGTTTCGAATCAATTGTGGCTTATAAATCTGAATCCCATTGACATAAATTAGGTTTTCGTCATAATTTCCACCGCGCACCATGTATTGCGAGCTCAGCTCGGTGTTCACACTCACATAGGGCAAAGTTTTCAAAATATCGGTAAAACTTCCCGTGAGCGATGGTGCATTTTTCACGACTTCGGGGTCAAGGTTTTCGGAATAAATCTTTTCTTTTTCCTCTGCCTGAAAAACGATTTCGGGCAAATCCACTTTTTCGTTTTTATTCTCTTTTTTTACTTGCGCCCAAGTGCTCTGCGCCAACATTAAAATACTGCTTAAGGCTAAAAAATGCTTTTTCATAGAGAATAATTATTGGTAAATAATCGTGGTCGCGTAGTTGCCTACATTTTGATTGAAATCGGTTACTTTTAACTCAAATTGATGCTTACCAGCCGATAGATTTTCTTTGTTTAAATCTACATAAATCAATTTGTTTTTCTTGTCATATACAGGGATTGCCCATTTGCCGTCGATATAGGCATCGTATTTTTTGATGCCGCTTTGGCTATCTTTCACTCTAAAACTAATTCTGCCATTTTTTGCCGAGAAAGTTTTTGCTTTGTTCAAAAGTTGAATGCTTGGCGCCGTTTCGTCGATATCGATTTTAAAAACGCCAAAATCTCTCACTTCTGCGACCAATTTTCCATTTTGGAATGTAGTAGGGAAGTAGTCGGTCACTTTTTTGCCCCCGTAATTATATTCTACGGCAATCACCGCTTTGTCCACCTTTTGTGTTGGGATATCTTTGGGTACAATGGCGAGCGTATAAAATTTGTGCAGCGGCACTTTGTCGTTTTGGATATAGTATTTGCCGTTAGCTTTTTTATATTCAAGGTTAAAATCTTCGTAGAACGATTGTGGCGGAAAGCTAAGTTCCACTTCGCCATTGGTCCAGTAATTCTCTTTGTCCCAGTACAATCGGTTTTTGTTCGGTTTTTCGGCAGGTGTTGTGTTGCCTGCTTTGCCCACTACGCTAAAACTTCCCGTGCTCGTGTTACCCGCAAAGTCGCTCACTACGATTTTGATGTTGTAGGTTTTTCCGTTGGCTAAATCCAAAATTCCGTCGTTTTTAGCCGATTTTATCATGCGAAGCTGATTGCCTGGCTTTTTGTATAGTTGATAAATAAAACCTTTGTTTGTCATATACTGCGCATAATCCGTAAGGCAATTGATGTAGCGCGTTTCATCAAAACTAAATTGATCGGTTTTAAATTCAAAAATTAAATCATTGTTGGCATATACCTTAATATTATACACACCATCCCAGTTTTCGGCTCCGTTGATTTTGTCATAAGTTTTAATCCCAAAAGCCACTTCGCCCGTGGCATAAATAGGAGATTTAAACTGAGTAGCCCCCGTTAAATCATAGCGTTTTTTGCCTGCAACATTGCCATCTAGCGCGTAGATGTACATTCCGTTTATCATCGGTTTTTGCGTATCGGGTGTTGTGAGCCCAAACAAAAATGGATTGATGGTTTCTTCGGTTTTGGTATCTCTGATTTCAAAATGCAAATGCGGACCGCCCGAGCTGCCTGAATTTCCCGAAAGCGCAATCACATCGCCTTTTTTCACGGGAAGCGCATCTTTGGGTGGTAAAACATTGATTTCAAATGATTTTAGTAAATGTTGTTGCTTGCGCGCGTAATCTTCTATCGCTCCCTTGAACTCGCGCAAGTGCGCATACACAGAAGTGTAGCCGTTGGGGTGCGTAACATACAGACAGTATCCGTAGCCCGAAGGCGAAATGTTGATTCTTGAAATATAGCCATCGCCTATGGCGTACACATTTTTGCCTTCGCGTTGTTGAGTTTTGATGTCAATTCCTGAGTGGAAATGAAATCCACGAAGCTCGGCAAAATTCCCTGCCAAATAGCGTGGAATGTCCAGTGGCGAACGAAAATCTTGCGGAATTTTTTTGTTTTGCGCTTGGCTAAAGGTAATTAATAAAAGTAATATCGTGCGAAATAAAGTCTTCATTCTTAAGGGTAAAATTTTCTGCAAAGTTAAATCTTGAAAGTTTTATATAAAAATTCTATCAAAATATCTTCGCCCGTGGTGCTATTTGGGCTGCCGATTCCTTTGGATTTGGCATCGCTTTCGCGCAAAAACGAAATAATTCTCGAAACTTTCTTTACAGGATAATTTCGTGCCGCCAATTCGTAATCTTTTACAAAATAAGGATTAATCTTCAAATTGGCCGCCACATTGCCACGGCTTTTGTCCAACAGCGAGTGGAAGAGCAAAAGATTAGAAAAGAAATTAAACAAAGCAGAATTGGTTACGATAATAGGATTGTCTTTCGGATTTTTACCAAAATATTTAGCAATGCTAAAAGCCTTCAATTGATTTTTTTCGGCAATAGCCGCCACCAATTCAAAGTTGTTGTAATCCTTGCTAATTCCAATATTTTTCTCAATAAATTCAGGCGAAACTTCTTCTCCGTTCTTTATTACCGAGGCAATTTTCGCCATTTCATTTTGGATTCTTGAAAGGTCGTTCCCGATGAATTCCGTGAGCAGAAATTTCACTTTTGGGTGCAATTTTAAGCCTAAAGATTGCGCTTGCGAATCGATGAAAGCGGGCAATTGGTTTTCGTACATTTTTTTGGATTCCGCTACCACGCCCGTTTTTTTGATATTTTTTAAAAAAGCACTACGTCCGTCGGGTTTTTTATTTTTAAAATTAAAAACCACAATACTCGTAGGCACGGGGTCTTCGGCATAGGTGGCAAAATTTGCCATCGTGCGGCTCAAGTGCTGTGCTTCTTTGATAACGATGAGCTGTCGCTCTGCCATTACGGGAAATTGTTTAGCCTGCATCACCACATCTTCTATACTAATTTCGTTGCCATAAAAAATATGCTCGTTAAAGGCTTTTTCTTCTTCGGAAAGCGCATTTTTGATGATTTCTTGGGTCAAAACATCTATAAAATACGGTTCATCTCCCCAGAAAAAATAAATCGGTTGAAATCTTTTGTTTTGTATATCTTTGCGTATGCTTTCAAACTCTTTCATAAAACTGCCCGTTCTAAATTTTCCCGAAAAATACCAATTTCGTATCAAAAAAACGGAAAAAACCACATTTATTTTTTGTGCGTGGCGAAAAAAATGGCTCGTGCTCACGCCCGAGGAGTGGGTGCGCCAGCATGTGCTGCAGTTTTTGGTCAGGAGTTTAAACTATAGACCAGAAAGCATAGGAACGGAAATCCCTGTAAAAATCAACGGACTGCCACAGCGAGCCGATTGCATTGTTTACCAAAAGGCACAACCCTTTATTTTGTGCGAATGCAAAAAGCCTGAAGTGAAAATCACGCAAAAAACCATGGATCAAATCCTGCGATATAATCAAGAAATCCGTGCGCCGTGGATTTATTTAACCAATGGCATTCAGCATATTGTCGCTCAGTGGAATGATGGGGAAATTCAATTTCAGCCGTTTTTGCCTGAAAATAAAATTTAGTAATATTTATAATTTAAATGTTAAAATATTTAATTTATTTTTTTTTTTTTTTGATTTTTTTAATAATTTTATTTTCAAAATAAATTTATGAAGTCTAAAATATTCATTTTGCTTTTTTTTGCTATCAATCATGACTTTTGGGCAAAAATGTTCCTTCAAAGGGCAGTTGTTGGATTCCATTAATTATCCCGTATACGATGCATCGATTACGGCTTTTGACTCCAAAAATAAATCTTTAGGTTTTGTGTTTTCTGATGAAAATGGGAATTTCGAGTTTGCTTTGCCTTGCGAAAAAATTAAGTTTGAAATCAATCATATAAGTTTTAGCAAGCGTGTAGAAACAATTGATGTTAAAAGTGAAAATTTTAAGAAAATAATATTGACTAATGAGATTATTTCGCTAAAAGATGTGATTGCCAAAGGCAGGATTCCTATTCAGATAAAGGGAGATACCATAGAGTATGATGCGCAATCTTTTCAAACGGGGAATGAGTAGGTTTTAGAAGATATTTTAAAGAAATTGCCAGGTGTGAGCATAGAAAACGGTGTGGCGTATTATCAAGGCAAGCCTATAAAATCTATCAAGGTTGAGGGGCGAGAAGTCTTCGGGAATAATGCCAAATTGATTTCTAAAAACTTACCTTCGGATGCGGTAGAGAAAATTCAATTAAGCCAGAAATTAAAGATGAATCCCTTTGCAAGTTCGTTGCAAGAAGAAGATCAACCAGAATTAAATATCGTTTTAAAGGAAGATAAAAAAAGTTTGGTTTTCGGTAATTTATCAATTGGGGGCGATGCTCATAAACACACCGATTTGCAAGAAAATCTTTTCTACTTTTCAAGAAAAGTCGATGGAACTTTAATTTCGGATTATAATACATTTGGCAAACAAGTTTTCTCTAATCAAGATTATAGAGAGCTATCTGGCGTAACGGATTATTTACGGAGAGAGGGCGGTTTGTTTTCGCTCAGAAGTAGCAATAGCAATGCCATCGCAATTGATAGAAATTCGCCCGATATGCGCAGTGCAAATACGGCTTTAAATTTAGGGTATCAAAAGAATAGCAAGTTGTACATTTCAGGTTTTGTAATGGCAAACAAAAGCAATGTGCGCTATGCTGAATCTTACAGAAGAATGTATCAAGATTTTACGCAAATTGATGAGAATAAAAAGGAGAATGATTTGCTGGCTTTGTTATCTCGGGTTACGCTCAACTATTCTCCAAAAGACGACTGGCAAGTGAAATATCAAGCAAATTTCAATGCTAAAAAATCCAAAAACTTTACCGATAATACCAGCTTTGTGGTAGAAAATGGCTCTTTGAAGGCTTTTAGAAAAGTGAATGACGATAACGATGACCAAAATTTTAATCAAAAATTGAGTGTCATCAAGAAAATGGGAGAGCATAATTTAGGTATTTATGTTTTGCATTTATATAATAACGAAACGCCTACACTTGCTATAAAATCAAACGAAAATCCGTTTTATAATATTTGGAATTTGTCGCAAGGTGCAGAGGGCTATGGCTTTGAAAAATAGGCGAGAAATAAATCCAATGTATTGTCTGGTTTGGCGGTTTACAATCATTTGCTCACGCCCGTGAGTAATTTAAGAGTAACAGCTGGGCTGAATTACAATAAGCAAAAACTTGATAATGAATTTATTCTCATCAAACCCCGATATTAGACAAAGTGCTAAAAGCTGCGGATTTTAGCTTTTCTGAAATTTATGCAGACGCCAATTATTCAAGAAAAATCAAAAATTTAAATTTAAATTTTGGAGCCACTTTGAGTGCTTATCATTCAGAAAATAAACAACCTAAATCATCTCAATCGTTAAAGGGAACGGAGGTGTTACCGCACGCTTCGGCGAATCTCACTGCGGGATATTATACATTCAAAGCCAGCTATTTGCAATCTTATAGTTTGCCTAGTCTTGCCGAATTTAGCGAAGGCTTAGATGTCGTGAATTTCAATACATTGTATGAGGGGAATCCGTTGCTTAATGTTGCTAAAAATCAAAGAATAACTGCGTTTGTGGGATACAATAACCTGTTCAAGTTTGTAGATGCATACTTTCAATTGAGTTATTTGAGGAAATTAGACAATATCAGAAATCAAGTAGAAGCCAATGCTTTAAATCAAATTTTATCGCCATTTAATGCAAATACGCCTGAGCACAATTATGTGGCAAATTTAGGTTTTAGTAAAAGATTTTCTAGAAAATATCAATTAAAATTAAAGGCAAATTGGCAAAAAAGCGATTTTGATACGCGTTCAAACGGAAAATCTTTTGCCGTGGACAATACATCGCAATATTATCAATTAAATAATTTATTGAAATGGAATAATCTTTTTGAGCTGAATTTTGGTTCAAGTTTCGGCGTAAGCAACTATCAAACAGGGAGTAGAGAAAATAAATTTAAAATACTTTCGCCTTTTGCAAACATGGCATTTATCTTGGGCGAAAAATGGCTTGTGGAAAGTAATTACGCCTACAACGAGCAGTGGAGAAATGGCGATTTTCTAAATCATTATCATTCTTTGTCTGCATCTGTGAGATTTCGTCCGGCAGCCAAAGTTTTTGTGAAATTTTCAGCCAATAATTTGTTAGATAATAATTTAATCGTGTCCGAAGGTTTTACTGATACTTATACCTACATTTATAGAAAAGAAGTTTTGGGAAAATACTTCATCTTGCAAGTGAAATACAAGTTTTAACGACGGAAAAAGGCTTCTCAACGAGAAGCCTTTTTTTTGTTTAATTCTTTACTCTTGATTTAGCAACAAATAATTTTTAGCCTTGTAATTTTTATCTCTAAAATTATCATTTGTACAGGAATTTACTTCGTGTAAAAATCCCTTGGTTTGTCTTTTGTTGTAGCTTGCTTTGTTTATTGTAATGATTCTTGCAAAACCCTGCTTCATTGGAACAAAATTTTCTACCACATATTGATTTTTGTAAGGATAATACAGCGAAATTACTTTCCCGTCTTCACGCACTACCACAGAATCTTTGCTTGCCTTTAGTTTGTTTTCAGGGAATGCTTTGTCGTAATAAAATCCCAACGAATTGAGGTGTACATAATCTGGCGTGAAGTAAAATAAAAACTGTTCGCTCGGTTTGCCGATTTTATTTCTTCTTAGGATTTTGCGCATATCACTACTTTTAAAGTAAATCGGGTCATTGCCAAAATCTTTTTTTAATTTTTGTGCAATTTGGTAATCTGTGCGATAATCCCCTGCCAAAACAAAACGCAGTGTATCTTGATTTTTTATAAATCGAGCTGCTTTTTTATTGGGATAATTGTCGGTTTGGTAGTATTCAAAATTATTATGGAAAAAATCATCTTGACAACCACCCGACTTTGAACTACGAAGGATGAAATTTTTCAGGGACAACTTCCAGCATTTCCAAAAAACAGTTTAACCATTGACTTGGAGACAAACAAACAATTTGAGCATTAAGGTTTAAACCGAATTTTTCCGAAATTGTCCTGACCTGACTTTTCCTGAAAATCGACTTTAAAGCTGTTTTTACAGATAAATCAGGTTTCTCTAACAGACAGGAAATAAATGCTAAGTATTTGGCTTTAATCTTAAAATCAAAAAATAAGTGTTTTCTTTTAATGTTTAACAGGGCTGATTTTACAGTTGGCGGTGGCAAGAAACTTTCAGGACCTACCTCATAGACAAGTTTCAAATCAAAAAAAGTATGATAGAAAACGGTATATGGATTGTAAAGCTTCCTTGAAAATAACTTTTGTGTAGGTTCGAACTGAAGGACAATGGAACCTCCCAGAAAATTTTCAAGATTCTCAAACATCAGGATTTTGAAAATATCGGAAGTAATGCCATAAGGAATATTTGACACCACTTTGAAAGGAAATTTCGGAACTGCAAAATTCCTAAAATCACAACCGACAACTTGAACATTTCGGGCATCAGAAAATAATTTTCGTAAATGTTCAACCAAAGCTGTGTCGTTTTCAATAGCAACAACATTGTTGGCAATTTTTAATAAATGAACAGTAAGAAACCCCTTGCCTGCCCCAATATCTAAAACCGTATCCTGATTACTTATATTTGCTTGTCTTATTGCATCTTTTATTAGCACTTTATCAATAGTAAAGTGCTGACCCGTAAAACGAACGGGCAATTTCTTTTTTGTCATTAGTAACTTCTTACAGGTGAATACTTGAATTCAAATCACAGAGATATTCTTTTATAATTATACAACGGCAAATTTAGTAACTTTGCTCGATAAATTAACGAGAAAGAAGAAAAAATCCTTAATTCCGCAACACTATAATTTAACTTTATTTATAAGTTCCTGAGCAACAAAAAGTTGCCCAGGATTTTGCCGTGTCAGATTTTTCACTTATCTTAGTGTTGCAATTAGAAAACAAGCGAAAATCGTAACAAGGCGCTGCAAGGGTACAAATAAAATTCGAAAAACTCACACCTTTTGGAGGAATTTTTTCAATCATGGAGAAATTTGACTCCATGCTTTCACCCGTTATCGACTCAACACTGGGTCAGAGATGCAGCAGTATCTTCGGATATCAGTTCAGCGAGATAGTCCGTTCGCTGATGAGCGTTTATTTCTGTGGCGGCTCATGCGTGGAAGATGTAACGTCACAACTGATGCGCCATCTCTCGTATCATCCTACCCTTCGTACATGCAGCTCTGATACCATCCTCAGAGCCATCAAGGAACTGACACAGGAAAACATCTCCTATACTTCCGACCAAGGCAAGACCTATGATTTCAATACTGCAGACAAACTCAACACATTGCTTATAAACGCTTTGGTTTCTACAGGCGAGTTGAAGGAAATTGAGGAATACGATGTTGACTTTGACCATCAGTTTCTTGAAACGGAGAAGTATGATGCAAAACCGACCTACAAAAAGTTCCTCGGCTACAGGCCTGGCGTATATGTTATCGGTGACAAGATAGTCTATATCGAGAACAGCGATGGCAACACGAATGTGCGTTTTCATCAGGCAGACACCCATAAGAGATTCTTCGCTCTTCTGGAATCCCAGAACATCCGTGTAAATCGCTTCAGGGCAGACTGCGGTTCCTGCTCGAAGGAAATCGTCAGTGAGATAGAGAAGCATTGCAAACATTTCTACATCCGTGCCAACCGATGCAGTTCGCTCTACAATGACATCTTTGCTCTGAGAGGATGGAAGACGGAGGAGATTAACGGCATCCAGTTCGAACTCAATTCCATTCTCGTTGAGAAATGGGAAGGCAAGTGCTATCGTCTTGTCATCCAGAGACAAAGACGCAACAGTGGCGACCTTGACCTGTGGGAAGGCGAATACACTTACCGTTGTATTCTGACCAACGATTACAAGTCATCGACAAGGGACATTGTTGAATTCTACAATCTGCGTGGCGGCAAGGAACGTATCTTTGACGACATGAACAACGGATTCGGTTGGAGCAGGCTCCCCAAGTCATTCATGGCGGAGAATACTGTCTTTCTTCTGCTTACTGCATTGATACACAATTTCTACAAGACCATCATGAGCAGGCTTGACACCAAGGCTTTTGGGCTCAAGAAAACGAGTCGCATAAAGGCTTTTGTCTTCAGATTCATCTCCGTACCTGCCAAGTGGATCATGACTGCAAGGCAATACGTGCTGAATATCTACACAGAGAACCGCGCTTATGCAAAACCCTTCAAAACAGAATTCGGATAAGAATCCTTTCTTTCCGGTTAGAATCTGCGTATTTCCTCAAGTCGCATCGTGGGGTAAGGGGATGTTGGCTACATATTGATGTTGTGCTGTTGCTTTTTACTGAAAGCTACTACTAACGACTCATAAATCTACCCTTAATCGTGTATTGGATGATAGTTGCGGATTTTAGGTTAAATAAATTGCGACTAAAATTGCTGATAAATTGTCCATAATTTTTTGATTTTCATTAATTTACTTAGTGCAATATATTTAATAATCATGGAAATTCCAAATAATTAACATTTGAAAATGTATTAAAAATCGATTTTTATCTTTTCTTGCTTGAAATGGGGGTGTCGAATAGGGGTGTTTGTTTAGAAAATGTATTAAAAATTAAATTTACCCCTATTTTTTATAGGGTAATTTGTCTGAATTTGTATCTTTGCGACCAAATTAAAAGAGAAATCCATGTCAACCTTACGATTTAATGCCTTAGAAAGGCTTGCCAGCATTCCGTATAGAAAGTTTAAAGTAGAAAAAAAACTTTCGGAATATTTTTGTGAAAATGTTTTCACGCTCGAGAAAATGCGTGAATATCTAACCAAATCAGCTTTCCAAGAAATGGTAGAAACCGTGGAACGCGGCAAAAATATTGATCGCTCCATTGCCGACCAAATCGCCACCGCTATGAAAGATTGGGCTTTGTCCAAGGGCGTTACGCACTACACGCACTGGTTTCAGCCACTCACGGGAGCCACGGCAGAAAAACACGATTCGTTTTTCTCTCCTATCGAAGGCAATCGTGGGATTGAGCGTTTCAATGGTGGCATGTTGATTCAGCAAGAGCCCGATGCGTCAAGTTTCCCAAATGGCGGTATCCGAAACACTTTCGAGGCACGCGGATACACGGCATGGGACCCGACTTCGCCCGCCTTTATTATTGATACCACTTTGTGTATTCCGTCGGTGTTTATTTCCTACACGGGCGAAACTTTGGACTACAAAACGCCACTGTTGCGCGCCATTCAAGCCATAGACAATGCGGCGGGCGATGTGATGCGTTCTTATTTTGATAAAAATGTCAAGAAAATCCAAACTACACTTGGTTGGGAGCAAGAATACTTTTTGGTAGATGCAGGTTTGGCAAGTGCTCGTCCCGATATTGGGCTCACAGGGCGTACTTTGCTTGGGCATCCACCAGCCAAGGGGCAACAGCTAGACGACCATTATTTTGGTTCGATTCCGTTTCGTGCGATTAATTATATGAAGGAGCTCGAGGTGGAATGTATGAAATTAGGGATTCCCGTAACCACTCGACACAATGAGGTGGCACCCAATCAGTTTGAGCTAGCACCGATGTTTGAGGAAGCAAACTTAGCGGTGGATCATAATTCACTTTTGATGGACATTATGGGAAGAGTGGCAGCAAAACATCATTTAAAGGTGTTGTTGCACGAAAAACCCTTTGCCGATGTTAATGGTTCGGGAAAACACAACAACTGGTCGCTAGCGACCGATAAAGGCGATAATCTTTTAAGCCCAGGTAAAAATCCAAAACAAAATTTACAATTTCTTACATTTTTCATCAATACCATTATGGCGGTGCACAATTACGGCGATTTGATTCGTTCGGCAATTGCATCGGCTACCAACGACCACCGTTTGGGCGGGCACGAGGCACCACCAGCCATTATGTCTGTATTTATTGGCTCTCAGTTAAGAGAAGTTTTGGATGAATTGGAAAAAGTAACTAAAGGAAAATTAAGCGCAGGAGAAAAAACGGATTTAAAACTAAATTTAGTCGGGAAAATCCCAGAAATTTTATTGGATAATACCGACAGAAACCGTACTTCGCCATTTGCTTTCACAGGAAATAAATTTGAAGTGCGTGCCGTGGGGGCTTCTGCCAACTGTGCTGAAATCATCATCACGATGAACACCATCATGGCAGAGCAGCTTAAAACTTTTAAAAAGAAAGTAGATGCGCTGATTGCTAAAGGATTAAAGAAAGATGAGGCAATTTTTAATCAATTAAGAGATGATGTGAAAGCCTGTAAAAAAATCTTGTTTGAAGGTGATGGCTACTCAGAAGAATGGCGAAAAGAAGCCGAAAAACGAGGTTTGAAAAACTTGCGAACTACGCCAGAGGCATTGCGTGTGGAGTTGGAGAAAAAGAACATGCAAGTTTTTGTGGAAAACGAAGTGTATAACGAGCGAGAAATCAAGGCGAGAAACGAAATAAAACTCGAGAAATACATTAATCTTGTAGCGATAGAATCTCGTGTGCTTGCCGATTTGTCTCGAAACCATATCTTGCCTACCGCCGTGCGATACCAAAATCAATTGCTTGAAAATGTGCGAGGTATGAAAGAGATTTTTGGCGAAGAATATAAAGAATATGCTAAAGATCAATTAGATTTAATCAAGGAAATCTCTGGGCATCATACAGTTATTAAAGATTTAGTTTCTCAGTTAAGAGAAATCCGTGCCGAAGCTAAATTAATGAAAACTGCACAGGAAAGAGCCGATCATTTCTGTTTTCAATTAATTCCTAAATTAGAAGAAATTCGTTTGCATGTCGATGCGCTCGAAATGCGAATCGACGACGAAATGTGGCCATTGCCAAAATATAGAGAATTATTGTTTATGCGATAAAAAAATAAAACCATTCAAAAGTTGGGTTGTGAAATATATCATAACCCAATTTTTTTTACAAAGATGTATTTTTGCTAAAAATTTTAAGAAATGAAAAAAATAGCAGGAATTTGTTTTATCATATTGATGAGTTTGCAAGTACAAGCGCAGAAAAGGCATTTGCGTTTAAACTTTGATGACGGGCAATCCTATATTCAGGCAAATTTAAGAGGACAGTTTTGGGCAAGATATGCCAATTATAATCCAGGTACTAAGCTGAACGGAGAAGCAGCAGATAATGGTTTGGATTTCTCGATGCGAAGATTGAGATTGGGTATTCAGTCTAAAATTGGCGAGAAATTTTATGTTTTTTCTCAAATCGGAGGAAATAATATCAACAAAAATACCTTAAATACTTTTCGTGTGCAGTTGATTGATTTACACGCCGATTACACCTTTAGTCCTGAATTTGCGCTCGGAGTAGGGAAGAGTAGCTGGGGTACAACCAATAGAATTTCATCTTTTAGCAATGGAAATATGCTGAATTTAGATGCAGAAGTTTTCTCGCTTTTCACCTTGAATAAACAAGATGATTTGGGAAGAAGTCTAGGCGTTTATGCCAAAGGACAAATCGGGAAATTGGATTATCGTGTAGCCGTGGCTGCGCCTGAGTTTAATAAAACCACGACGGCCAACGAGACCAAAGTAGACTATGCGGTAAATAATTCCAAAAAACGAATTTCGGGTTATTTTAAATATGAATTTTGGGAAAATGAGAGCAATCTCAACGCCTTTAGCGGTTCGGCGGGAACTTATTTAGGCGCCAAAAATGTACTAAATATTGGAATTGGTGGTGCATATCAGCCCGATATGATGCAAAGAGGCTTGGCGCCAAATATTGAATATTTTGACTACAAAAACTTTGCTGCCGATGTGTTTATGGAGAGAAAATTGTCTGAAAGGGGAGATGCTTTAACGACTTATTTGGGCTATTTCTACACCGATTTTGGCGATGATTATGTGAGAAATGTTGGGGCGAATGATATTGCTGACAAGGGTGGAACCAGTTTTAATGGCAAAGGCGTGCAAGAGCCCACTATGGGAACGGGAAATACGATTTATTGGAATATGGGATATCTGTTGCCGAAAAGCGGAACCAATGATGTGAGAATCCAGCCCAATGTAGGCTTGCGTTATGCCAACTACAAAGGATTGGAAGATGCTGCCATTAGCTACAATGCCGGTGTGAATGTTTACCTCAATGGGCAAGCCAATAAATTATCACTAGGTTATGCCAATCGTCCTGTTTTTGATGCGGTGAGCAAAGAGGTGAGCGAGAGAAAAGATATGATTGTTCTGCAATATCAGTTTGAGATTAGATAAAAAGGAGCTGTTTTAAAAATAAAATCCGTCAAAATCTATATTTTGACGGATTTTATTTTCGATAATCTCTAAAAATAGTATTTTGTAATATTTCGAAATAAAAAAACCATTGAAAATCAGAGATAATCAATGGCTTTAATTGAGGGTGACCAATGGGTCTCGAACCCACGACCTCTGGAACCACAATCCAGCGCTCTAACCAACTGAGCTATGGTCACCATGTTTGCTTTTGCGAGTGCAAATATAATTAAATTTTTTTAACTGGAAAATAAAAATAAAAATTTTCCAAAAAAAAAGCGCTTTCATACAGAAAGCGCTTTGTAGATTTTCATCTGTGTTAAGCTTATTCAGCTGCTTCGTTTGATTCTTCAGAAGTTTCAGCTGCGTTTTCTTCGCCTTCTTCCTCTTCGTCATCATCATCATCATCTGCAGCACCGCCCACAGCTGTACGAGAGTTTTTAATCAAACATACAACATCGCTGTCTGGATGCATAAGAGTATATTCGTCTACACGGATATCTTTGATGTATTTTTTGTGACCAATTCTCATTTTAGTGATGTCAACAACTACTTCATCAGGTAAGTTAGCAGGTAAAGCTCTAACTTTAAGTCTTCTTAAGTTGAAACGAAGAACCCCACCAGCCATCACACCTCTTGCTCTACCTTCTAGGCGTACAGGAATGTTCATTGTAACTGGTTTGTCGTCTGTGATTTGGTAAAAATCAGCGTGTAAAATAGCATCAGTTACTGGGTGAAACTGAATGTCTTGTAATACACAATTGATAGTTTCTCCTCCTTCTAGCTTAAGTACAACAATGTGTGCCTCCGGAGTGTAAACTAAGTTTTTGAAACTTTTTACATCAGCAGAAAAGTGGATTGGTTCTGCTTCACCGTAAACAACACAAGGAACTTGTTCAGCATTACGAAGTGCACGCGTACTAGCTTTGCCTACGCTTTCTCTTTTTTTCCCTTGAATCGTTAATGATTTCATTTAATTAAATATTTAGTGTTAAAAATTAAAATTTCGTGATTTTTTCTTGTGTTATATTACAAACTTTCTGCTAATTGACTGTCTGTTGTGAACTAAATGCATTACGTCTGCAAATAACGATGCGCAAGATACAACTTTTATTTTAGAAACATCGTGTCTTTTTAAAGGAATTGTATCTGTAACCACAACTTCTTCTAAAACAGAATCCTGAATACGCTCATACGCCTGTCCGCTCAATACCGCGTGTGTAGCCATAGCACGAACGCTTCTTGCACCTTTTTCAATCATTAGGGCAGCCGCTTTGGTAATGGTACCTGCGGTGTCGATCATGTCATCTACAATGATTACATCTTTATCTTTCACATCACCAATCAGCATCATATTATCCACCACATTGGCTTTCTTTCTCTCTTTGTAGCAAATTACGATGTCGCTTTTTAAGTAGCTAGCATAGGCATTAGCTCTTTTGGCTCCCCCCATGTCTGGCGATGCGATGGTAAGGTTTTCCAAATTCAGATTTCTTACATAATCTACCAAGATAGTAGAGGCGTAAATATGATCCACAGGAATTTCAAAGAATCCTTGGATTTGGTCTGCGTGCAAGTCCATCGTCATTACACGGGTGGCTCCAGCTGCACTCAAGAGATTAGCTACTAATTTAGCTCCTATTGGAACTCTTGGTTTATCTTTACGGTCTTGTCTTGCATAGCCAAAATATGGAATCACTACGGTAATACTTTTAGCTGAAGCGCGTTTGGCAGCATCGCACATGAGTAGCATTTCCATTAAATTACTATCTGGCATAAAGGTTGAGCCGATGAGGAATACACGCGCTCCACGGATTGATTGCTCAAAACATGGCTGGTACTCGCCGTCGCTGAATTCAAGGAATTTGACATTGCCTAATTCTTGCCCATAGTGCTGAGCAATTTTTTCGGCTAAAACTTTACTTTGTCGGGTTGAGAATAATAATGCGGGTTGGTCCATTGGATTATTTAATTTGGCTACAAAATTATAAAAACCTTGAAAAAATTAAAAGTAATTTGACATGGAATAATTGAATTATTGCAAATAATTATAAACAATACAATCTTGAAAACTCAGAAAACATTAAAAAACACATTTTTTGAAATCAAATTTTGCCACTCATAAATAAAATATTACTTTTGTTAAGTTTTAAAACCAAATCCCAAATGGCAGAAAAAGGAGCAATTATAGAATTAAGAGATGTAGATGTGTACCAGAAAGATTTTTTGGTGCTTAATAATGTAGACTTCAGATTGGAGCGTGGCGAATTTGCCTATCTAATCGGGAAAACGGGGAGTGGTAAAAGTAGTTTGCTCAAGGTTTTGTACAGCGATTTGCCTTTGCAGCGTGGCGAGGGTACCGTGGCGGGATTTGATTTGGCAAAACTCAGCACACGAAAAATTCCTTTTCTGAGAAGAAAATTGGGCATCGTGTTTCAAGATTTCCAGTTGCTAACGGATCGAAATATCGAAAAAAACTTAATTTTTGTGCTGAAGGCAACGGGCTGGTCGGACAGAACGGATATTGATAATAGAATCAACGAAGTGCTGGAATTAGTGGGCATGGCGACTAAAAAACACAAAATGCCGCACGAGATTTCTGGCGGAGAGCAGCAGCGTATTGCGATTGCGCGTGCCTTGCTGAACCACCCAGAATTGATTTTGGCAGATGAGCCTACGGGGAACTTAGACCCAGCAACTTCGGTAGAAATTATGAATTTGATTAAAAAGATTTCTGCAGAAAACGATATGGCAGTGCTTATGGCAACGCACGATTATTCTTTGATTAAAAAATTCCCTGCCAAAACTTTCCGATGCGAAAACGGAAAAGTAATCGTAGCCGAAAGCGAGACTTTGTTTTTGGATTAAGGGAAATTGATTCACTTCTTTTGGGTAATCAAAATTATTGAATGGTAACGCCTAAATTTTTAGCGAAATTTAAAGAGAAAAATTTTCTTTTTGATTTTAGCTATTTGTTTATTGGGCTTTTGTTCGTAAATGGAATTATTTTAGGTTCTGTTTATTATTTTTCTGGCGAATCTCTGTTTGATGGAGAAGATTTGAAATATTTAACGCTCAATAAATTAATTACTTATATTTTATTATTTCCACTTATTGAAGAATTTGCTTTTAGGGGAATTTTCAGCTTAAAAAATCGTTATTATTTATTATTTTCTTGGCTGTCAAATTTAATTGTGGTGTTCGTTATCTTTAAAAATGTTTGGTTTTTAATCTTTTATAGTTTGTTTCTAAGCTTTTCATGTTTGATTTTGATGTTTAAAAATCGTGAAATGGAAAGATTTAGAAAATTCGTGCAGAAGTATTTTGTCCATCTTCTTGTTTTCACATCTTTAGCATTTGGGCTGATGCATTTAAGTAATTATGACCAAATTAATTTGCAGACATTTTTGAAAGTTTTGCCGAGAATATTATCAGGGTTTTATCTTGGATATATTGCTAAAAAATATGGAATTTTCTATTCCTATACAATGCACGGAGTAAATAACATAATTCCTTTTATTTTTTTATTGTATCAGAAATTTAAGTTTTACCATATTTAAAAAGCATACTAAATAAATAGTATGCTTTTTTTATGTTTTATGGGTATCGTTTGAATCCACAAAGAAAAATCCAAAGGCATTATACGCAGCATGAATGAAAATGGTGAACAAAGCAGCTTCGGCATTGCCATATCGATTTGTTGTATTTAAATAAAAGTTATTTAAAATCAATGCACTTACAAAAGTCATTAGCATATAAAGCCAATTGTATGTGTGGAAAAGTGAAAAAACAACAGACATAGCTGTCAAATAGAAATAAAAAGATTTGATTTTAGTTAAACGCAGTAATTTATACAATAAATATTGAGAAAGTATAGTTTCAATAATGGGGGCGAAAATGACAATTGTGGTAAATTTTTCTACAACATTAGAAAAATCAAAATTAGCGTTTACCCCATCGTAACCAAAGAAATGCTCGTTGATATAGGAGAAGAAACACCCATTAATAATCATAGCTACGATTGTGAAAATGATAAAAAAGATTCTATGTGTTTTCATCTAAAAAAATAATTCATAGAATTAAATATGATATGAATGGCAATAGGGAATAAAATATTTCTCGTGGAGATAAAAGAAAAACTTAAATAAGTTCCTGCCACAAATGCAAAAATGTATTGCTCGGGTGAATGGACAAATGTAAAAAGGCAATTGGAAATGATGAAAGCAACGATATAGTGGTATTTTTTATAACGCTGCATCAGTCCATTTAGGATAATTCCCCTAAAATATAACTCTTCAAAAATAGGGGCTATTACGGAAACGCTTAAAGCTGAAAAAGTAATATCTTTTTTACTTGGATAATTTAGTTGGATTGATAAAGCATAATCTATGAGTAGCAATATAATAGGAGCAAATAAAACAGATAAAAAACCTATTTTGATATATTTTGTTTCGAAGAAAGTAATAGGGGTATTTTTTCTTTTATTGTATAAAATAACCAAAAGGCAAGGGAAAAGTATCGCAAATACCATTAATATATTTAAAGAAGCAAACGAGACTTCTTGAACGATATTGTCTATTATGAAAACACCTATCCCAGCAAAAATGAAAGAAAATAGGATGAGAGCGAGTACTTGTAATATTGTGTTTGGGAAAAATTTCATTTTAAAATTTTCCTACAAATTTAAATATTTTTAGCTTTGTGCGTAAATGAAACACCTAAAAACATGAAAAACTACTTTTTGAGCCTGTTGTTTTTATGCTTATGCGTGAGTGTGGAAGCACAAGAAAGAATAAAATTATCTGAAATTGATAAAGACGCAGTGGATAATAGTAAAGAGATTTATTCTAAATTTGATAGTTTAGTTAAGACAAAAGAACTTTATAAAAAATACAATGTTAAAATTGAAGGAAATTACTGTAAAACAAATGAAATTAAGCCAATAAAAGGAAGTTTTGTTTTAACTATTAAAGATGAAAAAATAAAGTATCGTCTTTTTGAACTGGTTGAGAATCCATTTTCTAATAAAGATGAAATTATTCCTTATTTGAATGAAGCGATTGTTAATTCTGTTTTATCTTTTAGCCATATAAAGAAGAATAAAGAAAAAGCAAGATGGATTTATGATAAAAAAAATGATTTATGGAAATTAAGATTTAATCATAATTTAAAAGGAAGAATAGGGGTTTCATCTGATACAGATTTAGTTATATCCATAAAATTAGAAAATGATTTTATAAAAGAGGCTTTTCTTGATGTTACCCCAAGTGGAAAAGTAAATAAACTTTCAATACATTCTATTTATTTAGAAAAAAATAATGTAGGATATCTTTCTCATGTAGAATATTATGAAAAGTCAAATCAAACAGGAAATGTATTAGAATTTAACTTAGATTTTATTCCTAATTAAAAAGATATGAAAACAAAAAAATCGTTACTTTCATTGTTATTTTTAATTCTATTTTTTGCTAGCTTAATAGCTCAAGAAAACAAAGAAAATATAGTTCTTGAAAAGATAAAGTTGCCAGAGATTAATCTTATATCAAAAAATGAGAGTGAAAAAAACTTTTTATTGTTTAAGCGTGCTTGGAAAAACACAGGCACTCTTAAAGGTAAATATGAAGGTGTTTTCAACGGAGTATATATTAAAAATGGAGAGAATAATATAGTAGAAAGAAAGTTCAAACTCAACTATGATGGAAGAAAAATTTTCGTAAATAAAATAAATATTAATAGGGGGGGGTGGATATTTTGAAAAAAACTATTTTAGGGACGACAAGTACTTCATTATTCCCATATTCTGTTATAAAAGAACAGACTGAAAAAACATTGTTTAGGTGTATTGAAAAAGGTAATAATACTTGGGGATTTAGAATTACTCAAAATCTTAGAGAGCGTTATGAGGTGGATGGAGTCGATTATTTTTTCATAGTAAAATTAAATGAGAAAGGAATTCTAGAGGAGATACAAGTGACATTTGAAAAATCAAAAAAAGAAGTCAATTACAACTTAGTAACTCGTTATGGAATAGAGAAAAAACAAATAATCATAAAAGACATTAGGGCAGAGTTTAAAGATCCCAAAACAAATAACACTATGAAGATAGAATTATCGTTTAGTGAAAATTAGAAAAATATGAAAACAAAAAAATCGTTACTTTCATTGTTATTTTTAATTCTATTTTTTGCTAGCTTAATAGCTCAAGAAAAAGAAGAAAATATAATTCTTGAAAAGATAGAGTTGCCAGAGATTAACCTTGTATCCAAAAATGAAAGCGAGAAAAATTTTTTACTATTTAAGCAGTCTTGGAAAAATATAGGCACGCTTAAAGGTAAATATAAAGGTGTTTTTAACGGAATATACATAAAGGATAGTGAAACAAAAACTTTAAAAGGGAGTTTTGAAATAAATTACAATAAGAGAAAAATTGTTGTGAAAAGCATTGATAATGAGGATTATTTGGAATTTGTGAAAAAAGCTATTTTAGGTATATCGAGGGCTTCATTGTTTCCGTATGAGGTTATAACAAAAAATACTGAAAAAAAATCACTCAGGTGTATAGATAAAGGTAATAACGCATGGGGATTTAGAATTACTCAAAATCTTAGAGAGCGTTATGAGGTAGAAGGAGAGGATTATATTTTTATTGTGAAGATTAACGAGAAAGGAGTTTTAGAAGAAATAAGGGCTACTTTTGAAGATTCAGAAATTTCCAATAATTATAATTTAATAACTCATTATGGAATGGATAAAAAGGAAATTGTTGTAAAAAATATATTGGCAGAATTGCGAAATCCAAAAACAAATAACATATTGAAAATGGAATTATATTTCGCTGAAAATTAGAAAAACATGAAAAATTACTTTTTGAGTCTGTTGTTTTTATGCTTATGCGTGAGTGTGGGAGCGCAAGAAAAAATAAAATTAAGCCAAGTTGATATAGATAATAAAACTTCTTATTTTAAATTCAAAGAATCTCTAAATTCAGAGAATGGATTTAAGGAAAAGGATAACTTGAAATTTAAAGGTGAGTATATAAAGGAGGGAGAATTAATACCTTTTGAAGGTGAAATATCATATAAGTTTTTTAGTAGAAAAGGAAATATAAAAATTTCTAGAATAAATTTTACTGAAAAAAATAGTTATAGAGAGATTATTGAACCAATTTTGAAAAGGTCGATAGAATTGTCTTATTATCCTTATTTCCTTATCCTAAATGATAGGATGGTTAAATTAAATTGTAATTTAGATAAAAATGGAAATTACTTATTTAAGCCACTTACAGAAGATAATAAGAAAGTAACAAAAGAAGATAAGAATGCTAATTTTTATTTTTCACTGAGTCTTAACAAAGAGAACCGAATACAACATGTAAAATCAGAGATAATGGATTCGGAAAATACAGATTATATGATAGAAACAGAATATGGAATGATTACAAATGAAGTAGTTATAAAATCTGCTTTTATAAAACTAACGAATATACATTCTAAAAATACGATAGAAATAAGATTTTCAAGAGAAGATTAATAAAAAAATTAAAATCTCTCACTATTATTTTTTAAGTAGTAATTCCTTTCGTCTTATTTTCTATTTAGTATTGAGGTTCTAAAAAAGAAAATCATATCTTTGGTAGGATTTGGTGAATTAAAGTCTGAATGAATCAATATATTAAACTTCAATATATTATGCTCAATCGTAAGATGATTGATGAGGGGCTTGCTCCTATATTGGGGTATGTGCTTATTCCAGTGGCTTTTTTTTATTTGTCAAATTTTCTTTTTCAGAAAATTGATTTTGCCAATTATTTAATGGTGCTTGCGTCAATCATATTTCAGTTTAATTTGTCGGGAAAAGCTAGAAATAATTTTCTGTCAATAACATTTAGCAATGGCATCATAAAATAAGAATTAAAATTAAAAGAGTTGAAGATATCTTTAAATTAAATTTCACCATATTTAAAATATAAAATAGTATGCTTTTTTTATGTTTTTTAAATCTGAAAATTAAAAATAATAAATAGAAATCATAAATCCCTAAACCCCGACTGAACATCGCTTTGTAGTTGCAAAAGTGCATCCGAAGAAGGTTCGCTGCCTTCCACCGATTTTTTGAGAATCATCGTTTGCAAATCTTCTGCAGAGGCGTTTGGTTCGAGTGTGTCTTTGCATCGTTTTATAAAGTTTTGCGTGGCATTTTTAGTCGAAAAAATAAATTTCCAAGTATCGGGCAAGATGTAAATTTGCTGGCTTAAATTATGGTCATACTCTTCTTGTATAGAATGCACGAGAGCGTATTCATACTCTTCTAGCGAGCTGCTTAGCTCAATTCTTCGTGCCAAATTGGTTGGGCGTATTCTCTCTAAAAAGAGAGCTAATCGCTCGTAAGCCTGCAATCGGTGAGAGGTAATTTCGTCGTTTTTCACATTTTGCGGTATTTGAAGTTTTTGTGCCGAGAAATATTTATCAATTAAAAGATAAAAAATACCACCTAAAAAAAGCATGGGTACTAAATATAAAAGCATGCGAATAATTTCCATAATTAAATACATTCTAAAAGCACAAATATAGAAATCTAAAAATTCATATCATTTAATTTAAATCAAAAAAAAACAAAAAAATCTCAAATTATCGAATTTACCCTATTTAAAAAAATGTAATAAAATATAATTTGTAAATATGCTTGAGAAATTGTATTTTGTCGCAATGAATTTAAAAAAATAATATATATGGCAAATTACACATCTCAAGAATTAATAGAATTAGAAAATCAATATGGAGCACACAACTATCATCCGCTACCCGTAGTGCTAGAGCGGGGGCAAGGTGTATATGTGTGGGATGTAGAGGGAAAGAAATATTTTGATTTCCTTTCGGCATATTCTGCGGTAAACCAAGGGCACTGCCATCCACGCATTGTGGAAACGACCAAAAAACAAGCCGAAAAACTTTGTCTCACTTCGAGAGCTTTTCATAATTCAGAATTGGGAAAATACGAAAAATTATTGGCAGAACTCATGAATATGGATCGTGTGTTGCCGATGAATTCTGGAGCTGAGGCGGTGGAAACAGCATTGAAAATCACTCGAAAATGGGGCTATGAGAGGAAAGGCGTTCCTGCCGAGCAAGGCATCATTGTTGTGGCTAAGGGGAATTTCCATGGGCGCACGACAACAATTATTTCGTTTTCTAACGATAACAATGCAAGAGACCACTTCGGGCCGTATACGCCAGGATTTGTTTCGGTGCCGTATGATGATGTAGAAGCTTTGAAAAAAGTATTGGAAGAAAATCCAAATGTGGTAGGTTTTCTCGTAGAGCCAATTCAGGGCGAGGCTGGTGTGTATGTGCCAAAAGAAGGTTATTTGAAAGCTTGCGCCGATTTGTGCAAAAAGCACAATGTACTTTTCATTGCCGATGAAATTCAGACAGGAATTGCCCGCACAGGAAAAATGCTTGCTTGCAATCATGAGGGTGTGAAACCCGATGTGCTCACGCTCGGAAAAGCACTTTCGGGCGGATTTTATCCCGTTTCGGCGGTGTTGGCAAAAGATGAGGTAATGGATGTGCTACATCCAGGGCAGCATGGTTCTACCTTTGGCGGGAATCCTTTGGCTTGCGCCATAGCCACCGAGGCTTTGCAAGTTGTAATCGATGAGAAATTAGCCGAAAATGCTGAGCAAATGGGAAATTACTTTAGAGAGAAAATGCAAAAAATCATCGACAAGCACAGCGATTTAGTTACTTTGGTGAGAGGAAAAGGATTGCTCAATGCCATCGTTATCAACGATACCGAAGATAGCGACACGGCATGGGAGCTTTGTTTAGCCATGAAAGAAAACGGATTGCTTGCCAAGCCTACGCACGGAAACATCATTCGTTTTGCACCGCCACTTGTTATTAATAAAGCGCAAATCACGCAATGTTTAGAAATTATTGAAAAAAGCATTCGAGAATTTTCTAAAAATAAATAATTAAGTGTAACTTTACACACAATAAAACGATTAAATTTCAAATAAAATCATGAAAATTGTAATTTCTGGCGGAACAGGTTATTTAGGCAGTTTGCTTATCGATTATTACAAAACCAAGGCAGATGTTTATGTGCTTACGCGCAGCATCAAAAAAGGCTTGCCACCATCGGTAAAGCAAGTGGTGTGGGATGCTAAAAATGTAGGCGACTGGAGTGAATGTTTAGAAAACGCTGATGCCCTGATTAATTTGGCAGGAAAAAACATCAACACCCGAATGACCGAAAAAAATAAGCAAGAAATTTTACAATCCAGAATTGATTCTACCGAGGCACTTGGCAAGGCAATTGAAAAATGCGAAAATCCGCCTAAAATGTGGCTAAATGCATCATCGGTGGCTATTTATGAAGAAAGTAGACGAGAAGAGAAAACCGAATATTCGGATTTAAACGGTACTGATTTTTTGTCGGAAGTAAGCCGAAAATGGGAAATGGCTTTCTATCGCTACGCAGAAGGCAAAACCAAAAAAGTGGTATTTAGAATTTCGCTCGTTTTGGGCGACCATAAAGGAAGTGCATTGCATTCACTCAAAAAACTTGTGCAGTTTGGCGGTGGTGGAAAAGCAGGTAGCGGAACGCAAATGGTGAGCTGGGTGAGCGAAAAAGATTTTGTGCGCGCGATTTCTTATATTGTAAAACACGAGCTAGAGGGAGACTTCAATATTGCCAACGGTAGTGCAATTACAAATAAGGTAATGATGGAAATGTTGCGTAAAAAATACAACCGCTCGTTTGGACTTTCCGCGCCAAAATTATTGGTAAAATTAGGCGGTGAAATCATAGGAACGCCACCAGAATTGATTTTGCGAAGCCAAAATGTAGTGCCTAAAAGACTATGGAAAGCAGGCTTTAATTTCTTGCACGAGTCTGTGTTAGATATTTAGTTAGGATAATTTTAATAACAAAAAACTCAGTCATTTGACTGAGTTTTTTGCTTTATGTAAAAATTTAGTATTATGTTTATTTTGCTCTACGGCACCAAACAGCCCATTGTACAAAAAATGCACCTGGATATTTTTTCTTGATACGGGACATGTCTGCCGCAGCAGAACGCTTAGTGAAATATTCTCCTACTAGCACACGGTAATCTGGGCGGGTGTATACCATCTCAGAAGATAAATCTGGGAAATTTCTATTAAATTCATTCAACACGCTATTAGCCAAACTTCTGTCTTTGGTATATCTTATTTGAATTCTATAGCCTTTAACCTTAGGGCTTCTGGCGCAAATATCAATGTTTTCATCTTCTTTTTTAAGGATTTCTGCGTTAGAGGCTTTTTGGCTAGCTTTCCAGCATTTAGCTCGTGCATCTTTAGCTATTAGTGAGTCGATTGCGTGATTTACATCGATAGTGTATCCACCACCTGAAACGCTATCTTTTACTGAAATTTGAGCAAAAGTTGTCGAAAGGATAAGACCTATTAATAAAGAAAAAATCTTTTTCATTTCCTATAATTTTTTTGCAAATATAAAACACTTTCGAGACTTTCTAAAGCTAAAAAAAAGAGATTGTGTATTTTTCTATATATGTTATGTATTATGTGCTGAATAGTAAACCTGTATTTTGGTTTTCAGATGTCCATTTATATATCTTATTATTAGAAATTTATGGGTTTGTTTTTATTTAGAATATTTATAAATTAGACAAAAAACGGAATAAGTCTATATTTTTTTATGAAAGAATTAACGGAGGATAGTATTTTTGTAATTATTAATATTAATTAAACATACCCAAATTTCAATATTATAAGAGAATGGCGTATTTGCGAAAATTTAAATGGAATTGTATTGCAGGGCTCATCCTATCTGTGGTGTTCTCTGTAACCTATGCACAAGATGCCGAGGCAATTAATGGCGACCCAAACAAAGGGAAGGAGTTATTCAATACTAATTGTGCCGCTTGTCACCAGCTTGATAAAAAAGTGGTGGGACCGGCGTTAGGTGGTATTGTAGAAAAATTGCAAACAGAGCAAGGTCTCGGAAAAGAATGGTTGCATAAATGGATTAGAAACAACGAAGAGTTGCGCGCTTCAGGAGACAAGTACGCAAATCAAGTGTACGAGGAAAATGGAAAAGTGGCAATGACACCATTCCCGAATCTTACGGATCAGCAAATTGATGATATTCTAGCGTATACCACTAATCCACCTGCGGAAAAAGAGGAGCCTGTAACTCAGTTACAAGTTGAAGAAAAAGAAGGAGGGAGCCTTACAGCTGGACCTATTATCGTGGGATTTGCGGTAATTGCTTGTTTGCTAATTTGGATGCTGGTTCGTGTAAATAGTTTGAATCAATTGACTTTAAGAGAGTCTTTGGCTGAAGGAGAAGAGCTTGAAAAACAATCTTTCAAAGAAATTCTTGAAAAAAATCAAAAATATGTAAATATTGGTTTAGCCGTACTTTCATTACTTGCGCTTTATGGCTTGTGGGAAGCAATGCTAGGGGTGGATGTGAATAAAGGATATCGTCCAGAACAGCCGATTTATTTTTCTCACAAAATTCACGCAGGCGAGCAAGGTATAGATTGCCAAATGTGTCATACTAGTGCTAAATATGGTAGAGTCTCTGGAATTCCTACAACCAATGTGTGTATGAATTGTCACTATTCTATCCAAGAATATAAGGGTGATTATGTAGAGAAAGGAAAATCTAAGAAATTCTATACGGAAGAAATGCAGAAAATCTATGCTTCTTCAGGATTTGATAAGAATACTATGACTTACACTGGAGAAACAAAGCCAATCGAATGGGTGAGAATTCATAATATGCCAGATTTTGTTCACTTCAACCACGCACAGCACGTAGTGGCGGGAGAGAATGCAATTAAGAAGGCAAAGAATGTGGAACAAGTATGTTATGCTTGCCATGGTAGAGTAGATGAAATGGATGTTGTGGAAATGGCAAATGACTTTACTATGGGATGGTGTATCAATTGTCACAGAGAAACGAAAGTGGATATGGACAATGGATACAATAAAGCGTATTATTCAGAATTGCACGAAAAGCTTAAAAAGCAATATGGAGACGATGCAACTATCACTGTTGATGCGATTGGAGGATTGGAATGTGCTAAATGTCACTATTAATAAGATTTAATAATTAAAAATAAATACTGAAGTTACATGGCTTCTAACAAGAAATATAGAGGTAGTATAGAAGAATTATACAACGATTCTTTAACCGAGAAACTTGCAGCAAACGAGTTTGCGGAAGAGTTACCAGTAGATGAATTTTTAGGAGACAAGAAATCGATGGAGTCATCGAAGACTTCACGAAGAGATTTCTTGAAATTCTTGGGATTCAGTACAGCAGCAGCTACATTGGCTGCTTGTGAGGCGCCCGTGATTAAATCGGTTCCTTATGTAGTAAAACCTATCGATGTAATGCCAGGGGTTCCTACCTATTATGCGTCTACAATGTACGATGGTTACGACTATGCAAGCGTACTCGTAAAAACAAGGGAAGGAAGACCTATTAAAATTGAACCCAATAAAGATTTAAAACACTTAGGAGATGCAAACGCAAGGGTGCAAGCTTCTGTTTTGTCATTGTATGATACAAACAGAATTAAAGATCCTGCGCTCAATGGTAAAAAATCTGATTGGGAAACTGTTGATAAAACTATTCAACAAAAGCTAGGCAATTTAGGCGGTAAAAAAGTGGTGGTTTTAACCCCATCATTACCGAGCCCTTCTACCAAAGCAATCATCAGTAGCTTTGCAAGCAAGTACGGTGCTGAGCATGTAGTGTTTGACGCAATAGATGCAACTCCAGCTTTAGACGCTGCGGAAGAAGTTTTTGGAAAGAGAGTCTTGCCTTACTATGATTTATCCAATACAGAATTAGTTGTAGGCTTTAATGCAGATTTCTTGCATTCACACAACGGAATTTCTCTTGAAAAATCATATGCAGCAGCCCGCAAGCCAGGTAAAAACATGCTTCGCCACATTCAAGTTGAGGCAAATTTAAGTTTAACTGGATCTAACGCAGATTCAAGATTTCCTTTAAAACCATCAGATGTTTATAAAGTTTTAGCAGAAGTTTATACTGCATTGAATGGTGGCGGAACTTCAAATGCTACTGCAAAAGTTATAGCTCAAGAGTTACAGGCAAAAGGAAGCAAAGCAGTTGTTCTAGTTGATGGTTCAAAAGAAGCACAAGTTTTAGGACATTTAATCAATAAAACATTAGGAGCAAACGCAGTAACTGAAAAAGCTAATTTACTTAAAGAAAGTAATAATGCTAAATTTAAGCAATTCGTAAATGATGCAAAAGCGGGATTAATCGGTGCTTTGTTCATTTATGATTCAAATCCAGTAGCTAATTCATTCTATGGAGCAGACATCAAAGAAGCACTTAAGAAAATTCCATTATCTGTAGGATTATTAAGCATCGACGATGAAACTGCAAAGAGTGTAAATGTTTTGGCTCCAGTAAACCACTGGTTAGAAAGTTGGGGAGATTTTATTCCTCTATCGGGAGTATATGCTTTGCAACAACCAACAATTCAGCCAGTTTTAAATACAAGACAATTTCAAGAGTCACTTTTAGTGTGGCTTGGAGATAAAAAAGCACCAGTTGCCGTAGCTGTAAAAGCGGAAGAGAAAGCTGAGGACGGCCAAGAGCAAAAAGAGGTTGAAAGCATAGCAAAAGCTTTAGATATTGAAGATAATTCATATTATAGCTATTTGAAAAAATTCGCTGCTCAATATCTTGGTGGAACTTCATTTAATCAAGCACTTTACAATGGTGCGGTAGAAACCGAAGTTGGTGAATCTTTGGCTTATGTAGGAGGAGACGCACAAGCTGCTATTTCAGCGCTAAAAGCTGCAAAAACATCAGATTGGGAAATCCAATTATATACTAAAGTGGGAATGGGAGATGGGCGTCAAGCAACAAACCCATGGTTGCAAGAGTTGCCAGATCCAGTAACTAGAACATCTTGGGACAACTATTTTACAATGAATCCATTGGATGCTGAGAAATTAGGCATCGAAATGTGGAATTACGGCAACGAGCGAAACGGAAGAATGGAATTGAACGGAGTTTACTACGAAGCTAAAGTAAATGGTGTTACAATAAAAGCTCCTGTTTTTGTTCAGCCAGGACAAGCAAGAGGTACAATCGGTTTAGCTTTAGGTTACGGAGTAACAGGAAAAATTGCACAAGCAAATGCTTTAGAAAGTATCGGGGTAAATGCTTATCCAATTTATAAAGACGGACAATTAAATGCCGTAGTCGAGGAATTCAAAGAAGTTGGAGGTTCGCATCCGTTTGCCAATATTCAGGTGATGAATACCTTGATGGGACGCTATGAAATCGCAAGAGAGGCATCGCTTGATCAATTCTTAAACGAAGATCCAAAAGAGTGGAATGAGCCTGCTACGATGGATACTTTTATGGGAGATAAAACTTCTGTTAAGAAAGTTGATTTGTGGAGAAGTTTTGACAGCGCAGATGGTCCGCACTTTAACCTATCTATCGACTTGAACGCTTGTACAGGATGTGCGGCATGTATTATCGCTTGTCACGCTGAAAACAATGTTCCTGTAGTAGGAAAAGATGAAATTAGACGCTCTCGTGATATGCACTGGTTGAGAATCGACCGATATTATTCTGATAATATGCAAGTCGTTCAGCCAGAGAGATATCCATATACTCAAAAAGAGGCGTTAGAAGACACAAATTACAACGAGCCATCTCAATATAAGGTATTGATTAAGCCAGCGGCAGAGAATCCAGATGTGATTTTCCAACCGATGATGTGTCAGCATTGTAATCATGCACCATGTGAAACAGTTTGTCCAGTAGCGGCAACATCTCATGGTAAACAAGGACAAAACATGATGGCATATAACAGATGTGTGGGTACTCGTTATTGTGCAAACAACTGTCCTTATAAAGTGAGAAGATTTAACTGGTTTAATTATTCTCAAAACAGTAAGTTTGACTTTAATATGAACAACGACTTAGGTCGTATGGTATTGAATCCTGATGTAGTAGTTCGTCAGAGAGGTGTAATGGAGAAATGCTCTTTGTGTGTTCAGATGACTCAAGCTACCATTTTAAAAGCTAAAAAAGCTGGAAGAAGAGTAAAAGACGGAGAATTCCAAACAGCATGTACAAAAGCTTGTTCAACAGGAGCTATGGTATTTGGTGATGTAAATGATCCAAGTGCGGAAGTAGTGAGCTTGAAGAAAGACAAGCGTAAGTATGAAGTGTTAGAAGAAGTTGGTACACAGCCAAATGTATTCTATCATGTAAAAATTAGAAATAGAAAAAATAATAAATAAAGGTTTAAAAAGAATTTATGTCAGGTCACTACGAATCACCGATAAGAGAACCGCTAATCTTAGGTCATAAAACCTATCATGATATCACCGAGGATATAGCGCGTCCAGTAGAAAGTAAAGCCGGAAAATTATGGTGGATTGCTTTTAGTTTAGCCTTTATTGCCTTTCTTTATGGTTTTGGCTGTATTGCTTATACCGTAGGAACGGGGATAGGTGTTTGGGGATTAAACAGAACCATCAACTGGGCTTGGGATATTACCAACTTCGTATGGTGGGGAGGCATTGGTCACGCAGGAACTTTGATTTCTGCCGTGCTATTACTTTTCCGTCAGAAATGGAGATTATCTATCAACCGCTCGGCAGAAGCGATGACAATTTTTGCCGTAGTTCAAGCTGGTTTGTTCCCTGTAATCCACATGGGGCGTCCTTGGGTTGGATACTGGGTTTTCCCAATTCCAAACAACTTTGGTTCGCTTTGGGTAAACTTCAACTCTCCATTGTTCTGGGATGTATTAGCGATTTCCACCTATTTATCAGTATCAGTTGTATTCTGGTACATGGGATTAATTCCAGATTTCGCTATGCTTCGTGATAGAGCTAAAAAACCTTTTTCTAAGAAAATATACAGCATCCTTTCTTTTGGGTGGGGTGGTAATGCAAAACATTGGCAAAGATTTGAGGAATTATCTTTGGTGTTAGCAGGTTTAGCAACACCGCTAGTATTCTCAGTACACACCACCGTATCATTTGACTTTGCTACTTCGGTAATCAAAGGATGGCACTCAACCATTTATCCACCATACTTCGTTGCTGGCGCGATTTTCTCAGGTTTTGCTATGGTACAAACATTATTAGGTGTAGCGAGAAAAGTGGTAGGTCTAGAAGACTATATTACACGAAAGCATATTGAATACATGAACATCGTAATCATTGTAACGGGTGGTATGGTAGCGGTGGCTTATTTGACTGAGTTCTTTGTTGCGTGGTATTCAGGAAGTAGATATGAAGACTTTACTTACTTTACTGTAGGTGCAGCAACAGGACCTTATTGGTGGGCATTCTGGTTACTAATCATCTGTAATGTGATTGTACCAATGTCATTATGGTTTAGACCACTTAGAAGAAACTTCTTATGGACATTTATCGTTTCAATCATCATCAACATAGGTATGTGGTTTGAGCGTTTTGATATTATTGTAATCAACTTATCAAGAGATTATTTACCATCTTCTTGGACTATGTTTATGCCAAGTTTCGTAGATGTAGGTATCTACCTTGGAACTATTGGATTCTTCTTCGTATTGTTCCTACTTTACGCTAGAACATTCCCAGTGATTGCACAAGCAGAATTAAAAACAGTTTTAAAATCATCAGGCGAAAGCTATAAAAAACATCATTTAGACCATGAGCACGACAATGAACACTAAGATTTATGCCCTTTATGGAGACGATGATATTCTGGTAAGCGCTGTAACATCACTTCGCAAAAAAGGAGTGAATATCAAAGATGTTTATACGCCATTTCCAGTACACGGTTTAGATAAAGCACTTGGGCTAAAGAAAACAAGAATTTCAGATTTAGCTTTCATTTATGGTGCTTACGGATTATTGCTAATGATCGTTACCACTTGGTATATAATGATTTATGACTGGCCTCAAAACATTGGAGGAAAACCAAGTTTTACTTGGGGGGAAAACGCTACTGCGTTTGCAGTACCAATGTTTGAGATGACGGTTTTCTTTGCAGCCCACTTAATGTCTATTACTTATTTAATAAGATGTAGCCTTTACCCTGGAGCCAAAGCAAAAAATCCAGACCCGAGAACTACCGACGATAAATTTTTAATTGAAGTAGAGTCGGATGATGTGGAGAATTTAAAGAATATGTTTATTGATTCAGGTGCCGAAGAGGTTTCTGTGAAAAGAGCGGTAAATTAAATTGAAATTTAAAATGAAAAAATTAATTATACTTGCAGGTTTTACATTAGCACTTATCTCATGTGGTCCGGGAGAAAAACCCGCAGCCGTTTACATGCCAGATATGTACTATTCTAATGCGTATGAACCTTATGCACAATCTACATTTGGCTATCCAAAAGCTACAGACGACCAAGATGTATACGCATTTCAGCGTAACCATCACAGTTCTGCGCTTATGCCCGTAGAGGGAACCGTTGCACATACTGAATCTGGATTGTTACCTTACGATTTGCCAAATACAAACGAAGGATATGAGGCTTCTAAAAGTCTAAAATCACCACTTGACTCGCTTAATAGAGAGCAAGATTTAAAAAGAGGTGAAAAACTTTTTGGACAAGCTTGTGTAGCATGTCATGGTGAAAAAGGTGATGGGCAAGGTCCAATTGTAGTTTCAGGAGCATTTTTAGGCGTGCCGAACTATAAGGATCGTGAAATCACTGTAGGTTCTGTGCACCATGTGATTATGTACGGAAGAAATGCTATGGGATCTTATGCATCTCACTTTACCGATGATGATAGATGGCGTGTAGCAGAATATGTAATGCAATTAAGAAATAAATAATTATAGAAGAAGATATAAATTATGTACACTCTTTCACCAAAAATTAAAACTGCATCGCTAGTATTAATCGTGCTAGGTATTATCCTATTTGCAATAGGAGCAACGTTTAATGCAAGTAAAGGAGAGGATTATATAGTAGAGCAAATTCACAATAATCCAAAACAATTTGAGTATCTATCTTCTTCTCACGAAGTTGTAGACGGTGAGCATGTAAATGCTGAGCATTCAGAGCATCACGCAGTAGAACATTTATTGCAGCAGTATCATAACAGACCTTGGACAGCATTTTTCATTGCAGCGTTTTTATTTACAGGAATTGCAGCAATTTCTATGTTTTTCTTGGCAACTCAGCATGTAGCTCAAGCAGGATGGGCTGTGATTACTACAAGAATCATGGAGGCTCTCTCAGCTTTCTTGCCTTATGGTACTGTGCTTATGCTTATAGTGTTGTTTGCATCAGGATTTCATTTAAATCATTTATACCACTGGATGGTGGCAGATATCGATTTCAAAAGCGAAGGATTTGATAGTTTTATGGCAAATAAAGCAGCTTGGCTAAATGTTCCGTTCTGGTTAGTGAGATCAGTGATTTATTTAGTAGGCTGGACATTATTTGGTTTCTGGTTAAGAAACAAATCTAAAAAACTAGACCAAACAGGAAGCATGAAAGATTATTGGAGCCTTTACAGAGTATCTGTTTATGCTATCGTATTTTTTGCTTTGACATCAATGGCTTCAGGATGGGATTGGGTAATGTCATTAGATCCCCACTGGTATAGTACGCTATTTGGGTGGTATGTTATGGTAAGTTACCTAGTAGGTGCTGTGGCATTTATGATTTTGATTGCTGTGCACCTCAAAAAAGCTGGATTCTTCCCAGAATTCAATGATAATCACCTTCATGATTTAACTAAATATTTATTTGCATTCAGTTTGCTTTGGGGATATTTATGGTTATGTCAATTTGAGTTGATTTGGTACGCAAACATTCCAGAAGAAAGTGTTTATTTCCAACAAAGAGATATTCAATATTCTGCAACATATTATACAATGTTGATTCCAAATGTTGTGTTTCCTTTCTTAGCTTTAATTAGTAGCTCAATCAAGAGAAATTACACTTGGGTAAGCGTCGTGGCTGTAGTCGTAATCTTAGGTCACTGGGTAGATATCTTTAATCAAATGATGCCTTCAACTGTAGGACCTTGGTGGAACTTTGGATTCTTAGAATTCGGCGCATTTTTCTTCGTACTAGGTATTTTCGCCTATGTAGTGATGAATGCTTTAACCAAAGCGCCTTTAATTCCAAAAGGGAATCCACTATTACATGAGAGCGAGGTCTACGAATACCCATTCTAGCCCTGGTTTTAGCAATAAAAACATTAAAAAACTCGTTTTTGATACATTTTCGAAAACGAGTTTTTTGTTGGTTAAAAAATTTAAATAACCATAAATATTCATTATCTTTGAAAGATGAAAACTAAAGAAAAAATTAAAGTAGCAATTTCCCTTGGAGATCCTAACGGAATTGGTGCCGAAATTATAGTAAAAGCACTCGCAAGAAAAGATATTTTAGCAATTTGTACGCCAGTTGTTTTTTGTACGCACAAATTGTGGGGGTATCTTTCTGCGGTAGTAGATAAGAATTTTACCTATCAAAAAATTAATGATTTGTCTAAAATTGTAGCAGGTAAAGTAAACATTTTGGACATCGAAGCACCAGATATTTTGATTGAGTTTGGAAAATCAACCGAGCAAGCAGGCGCTATATCATTTAGTTCGCTTGAATTTGCAACCAATGCGGTTACCAACGGGCATTGTGATGTGTTGGTTACAGCTCCCATCAACAAATCCAATATTCAATCCGAAGTATTCCAATTCCCAGGACATACAGAGTATTTAGAAAAATCTTGGGGCGGAAAGGCTTTAATGTTTATGGTGCATCAAGACATCAAGGTAGGACTTGTCACACAGCATATTCCGATTAAGGAGGTATCTTCGCATGTCTCAGAAAAAGTAATCATAGATAAAGCAAAATTGATGTATAAGAGCTTGGTAGAGGACTTTGGTATTCCTCAGCCTAAAATTGCTTGTTTGAGTTTAAACCCGCACGCAGGAGATAATGGGCTGCTTGGCCCCGAGGAGCAAGAGGTGATTATTCCGGCACTTAAAAAGTTAATTGACGAAGGATTGTACATTTTTGGACCCTATCCAGCCGATAGTTTCTTTAATTTAGATAATTTGCAAAAATTCGATGCCGTGTTAGCCATGTACCATGACCAAGGTTTAACTTCGTTTAAAACCATTGCAGGCATTGAGGGTGTAAACTATACCGCAGGATTAAAGCATGTACGCACAAGTCCAGATCATGGCGTGGGGTACGATATTAGTGGTAGAAACATTGCTAACGAAACCTCGATGGTGGAGGCAATTTATCAAGCCATTAAAATTCATCGTTGCAGAGAGGAATATTTAAGCTTGAAAAATGGAGCTCTTGTGACAAATGAAGACACTAAAAACAAATAAATTACAAAAAAATATTTGTATTTAAAATATAATTATTAAATTTGCCATCCGTTTATGGACAAAATCAAGAATTACGATGTTCAATTCTCTGGTTTAAAAGAGGGGGAGCATCAATTTAAGTTTGAAATAAAACAATCGTTCTTTGATTTATTTACTTTTGAACAAGAATTTCAAAAGCCAAATATTCAAGTAGATTTAAATTTAATTAAAAAATCTACATTTTTAGAATTACAATTTAAGCTCAATGGCGAAGTAGAGTTAATCTGCGACATTACCAACGAGCCATACACACAGCCAATTGATGGTGAAATGGAAATTGTAGTGAAATTTGGTGAAGATTTCGATGATTCAGACGACGAAGTTTTGATTCTTCCGCATGGAGAATACAAAGTAAATGTAGCTCAATTAATATTTGAACTTACATTGCTTAGCATTCCGCTTAAACACATTAATCCAGATGTAGATTCTGAGGAAATGATAGAAGCACTCGATTTGCTAGACCAGTATGCTCCAGAGGACGATGATTACGAAGACTTTGATGAAGAAGTAGATGATGATGAGGAAGATATTGACCCTAGATGGAATAAATTAAAAGATTTACTAGAATAATAATAAAAAAAGATACGGAAAATGGCACATCCTAAGAGACGACAGTCAACCACAAGAAGAGATAAAAGAAGAACTCACTATAAAGCTGAGGTTCCTACACTTACAACTGATCCTACAACTGGTGAAATGCACTTGAGACACAGAGCACACTGGAGCGATGGTAAACTTTACTACCGCGGAAAAGTAGTTTTAGAAAAAGAGACTCAAGAGGTTTCTGAGGACTAAAAATATTTAATTTAGAGATAAATTAAAAAAAAAGTTGCATTGCGAATTGTTAAATGCAACTTTTTTTATTACTTTTAAATTTTAAAACAAAATAACACCGCTATGGACAAGAAAGAAATAAGAGAATTAATCACTTTTGTATCCGAGTCTGGCGTGTCTGAAGTAAAACTTAAGACCGATAAATTCGAGATCGAAATCAAAAATCCACAACAAGCGCCTGTTCAATATCAAGTGGCAAGCCCTGTGCCAGCACCTGTTGCTACGCCTGCTCCTGCGCCACAAGCGGCCGCTCCACAGGCAGCTGCGCCAGCTCCGGCATCAGAAGAAGCGGATAATTATTTAACGATAAAATCTCCGATGATTGGAACATTCTACCGCAAACCAAGCCCAGATAAAGATGTATTTGTGAATGTGGGAGACACCGTAAAAGCTGGAGATGTAGTTTGTGTGATAGAGGCGATGAAACTCTTCAACGAAATAGAATCTGAAATTCAAGGAAAAATCGTAAAAGTTTTGGCAGAAGACTCTACGCCAGTAGAATATGATCAGCCATTATTTTTAGTAGATCCAAACGCTTAATTTTAGAATTTAATTATGTTCAATAAAATATTAATTGCAAATCGTGGCGAAATTGCGATGCGAATCATTAGAACTTGCAAGGAAATGGGAATTAAAACCGTTGCCGTGTATTCTACCGCAGATGCCGATAGCTTAGCCGTGCGATTTGCCGATGAGGCGGTATGTATAGGTCCGCCCAATTCAAAAGATTCATATCTTAATATTCCAAACATTATTGCAGCGGCAGAAATTACCAATGCCGATGCCATTCACCCAGGATATGGGTTTTTATCTGAAAACGCACATTTCTCAAGAACTTGCCAGAAACATGGTTTTAAATTCATAGGTGCATTGCCAGAGCACATCGAGCGCATGGGGGATAAGGCTACTGCAAAATCTACAATGATAGAGGCTGGAGTTCCCGTAGTGCCAGGTTCAGAAGGGATTTTGGAATCCGTAGAAGAAGCGCGTAAAACTGCAGAGAAAATTGGCTATCCCGTTATGTTGAAAGCCACTGCAGGTGGGGGAGGAAAAGGAATGCGTGCCGTTTTTGATGAATCGGAATTAGAAAAAGCATACGAATCCGCTGTGATGGAAGCTACTGCAGCTTTTGGAAATGGCGGAATGTATATGGAAAAACTCATTTTAGAGCCACGCCACATCGAAATCCAAATAGCAGGCGACCAATACGGAAAAGCTTGTCACTTATCGGAAAGAGACTGTTCTGTTCAGCGTCGTCACCAGAAATTGATGGAGGAAACTCCTTCGCCATTTATGACACCAGAAATGAGAGAAAAAATGGGAGAAGCTGCTGTAAAAGCGGCTGAATACATCGGGTACGAAGGTGTAGGAACTGTTGAGTTTTTGGTAGATAAAGACAGAAACTTCTACTTTATGGAAATGAATACGCGTATCCAAGTAGAGCACCCAATTACCGAACAAATCATTGATTTTGATTTGGTTAAAGAACAAATTCTTTTGGCAGCAGGTGAGCGTATTTCAGGGCAAAACTATTTGCCAAAAATGCACAGTATCGAGTGTCGTATCAACGCAGAGGATCCATATAAAGGATTTAGACCCGTGCCAGGAAAAATCAAACATTTGAACATTCCAGGGGGGAACGGAGTTCGTATCGATACACACATCTATGCAGGATACCAAATTCCGCCAAATTACGATTCTATGGTGGCTAAATTAATTACTACTGCGCGTACGCGTGAAGAAGCGATTGCTAAAATGAGCCGTGCGCTGGATGAATTTTACATCGATGGAATCAAGACAACTATTCCGTTCCACAGACAATTGATGGACGACCCAAGATTCCGTGAAGGAAATTACACTACCAAGTTTATGGAAGATTTCCAAATGGATGAAAAATATGCAAACGAAGATTAAATTTTTGTTTAGCCATATAAAATATGAAAGCCTTAGTTTTTTACACTAAGGCTTTTTTATTAGACTTCTTTTCATTAATTAAATAAATACTAAAGAGAATCATCGCGCCGCTGAAAATATGCCAAAAATTGAATTTTTCGCCGTCTAGAATACCCCAGAATACCGCCACAAGTGGCATTAAATAAGAAACCGTTGAGGCAAAAATAGGCGAAGAGGTTTTCAATAATTTGTAAAACAAAATATACGCAACCGCTGTTCCCACGATAGAGAGCAAACTCACATAGCCCAATCCCTCGTACAACGCTTGCTTTGAAAGTGGCTGAAAATCACAAAAAAGCAATATAATTGCCGAAGGAATCATCCAAATTGAATACACCAATGCACTGATTTTTTCTGCTTTGATGTGCGCTAACTTCTTTTCGGTGATAAGACTTCCCATGGCATAGCACGCACAAGCAAACACAATGAGCATAGCATACCAGAAATGGCTAGAGCCTGTGCTTTCTCCACTGAAACTTAAAATTCCTGCTCCGATGAATCCGATAATCGCTCCGATGATTTGTCGATTTTTACTTCTTTGCCCAAAGATTAAAAAATTAAGTATTAAAATAAAAATCGGAATCAAAGAATCCAAAACGCCCGCCGTGGAACTATCCACTTGTGTTTGTGCAATGGGAAACAAAAATAGTGGGAGGAAATTCCCCACAAATCCCGAAAGACTCACCCATATGGTGTCTTTCCAAGTGAGTTTAGAAATGCCTCGCAAAGCAATGGGTAATAGGGATAACCCCGCAATTACGCCTCTTAGAGCACCTACTTGTATCGCTGTAAATGCTTCTAAAGATTTTTTAATTAAAATAAAAGAGGAGCCCCAAGTGATGGATAAAATGGCTAAAAGAAACCATTTGTTGCTCAATAATTGACTTAAAAATGATTTTTTATGCATGATATTTTAAACCTTAAACTTTTCGGCTTACAAAATATGAAACCACACTTCCTATGAATAAAACACTGAAAATGCTAATGAAATAATTTTCCCAAGTGAGTTTTACGGGAAATGCCAAGAAATCGGAAATGTAAACCAAGCCATAATATTTTTGGAGTAAAAGCAAAATCGTTCCGAGGATAAGCCCCAAGCCTAGTGCGTATAAACTGATGAGTAATCCTGTGTAAAAAAACGATTTTTTAAGGTTTTTCTGGCTTAAACCTAATGATCTCAGCGTTTCGGACTGGCTCTTTTTATTCAGGATTAAAATCGCCACAGAGCCTGCTAAATTAAACGAAGCGATACAAAGAATCAATATGAAAATCAAGTAGATTACTAAATTTTCGGTATTAATCATTTTCATAAAAGCAGCATTAAGCTCTTTGCGCGTGAGCACTTGGAATTTGTCGCCCAGTTCCTTTTTCAGTGCATTTTGAATACTTTGGTTATTCCCATCGGTTGTGATTTCCAATGCCGAATATTGATTCGGGGCATAGTCCAAAAGCTTTTGAGCAAGCGGCAAATTCATGAAAATAAAATCGCTGTATTTGTCATTGATTCTAAAGATGCCCGTCGCATACGCCTCTACATGGTTAAAGGCTTCGTCTGGATTGGTAATAAGCCCTTCGCCAGGTTTGGGCACCAGAAGTTTCACAGCATTTTCGGTGTCGGGGAAAAGGCTTAGTCGCGTCGAAACATTGGTGCCGATGTTGATGTAGTCTGGCTCTTTAAAATCTAGAGGCTGCCCATAAAGCACCATAGAATCTAGCCCAAAAATAGAATTAAATCGCTCATCGATTCCTTTTACAGTTACGATATGTTTTTTGCCTAAAAACTCTGCAAAAGCACGCTCTTCTACCACGGGGCAAATCGTTTTTACACCTTGTGTTTCTTGGATTTTTTCAAGCGTTTTGGGCGAAATTTTAAAAGATTTACCTTGGCTAGGCTCCACCTTTATATCGGGATTAATGTTGCTGTAAAACTGAATATTAATGTCTTCTAAGCCCGAAAAAACCGATAAAATTACGATTAAACAAGTCGTAACAAAGCCCAAGGCAAGAAACGCAATCCATGAAATCACATTCACTTCTATGGCGTTTTTTCCTGAGAAAATGTAACGGCTGGCTAATTTTACCGGAAACCAATTCATTATAAAATCGGGTTATTTCCTTTACCTTTCAATTCACGCTCTATGGCATCTACTTGGTCAAGCGATTCGTCGCTATAAAATTGTAAATCAGGCACAATTCTCATTTGTTTGCCCACACGCTCGCCCAGCAATTTGCGGAAATAGCTTTTGTTATCTACAATGGTTTTAAGCACCTCTTCACGATACTGAGTAGGGAAAACGCTGATGTAGGTTTTGGCGATAGAAAGATCGCTAGTAGTGCGCACTTCCGTTACGCTCACGAGCAACCCTTGTTTCATTTTATTGCCTTCCACACGGAAAATCTCGGCAAGTTCTTGTTGTAATAATTGATTGACTTTATGTAATCTGTTACTTTCCAAAATGTATAAAATTTAAAATTTGAATCCCAAAAATAGGAGTTTTCATTGAATTTTTAGGTATAAACCCGTGTTTAATTATAGAAAATTACACGATACAGAATTTGGATTAAAGCTTAATTAAAGCATTAGTTTAGTAATCAAAAAAGAAGGAATTTGTGTTTAAAACTTGTGTAAATAGCTTGTTTTTTAGAGAATTAAGAGAGATTTTGTTCAATTCAATGAGAAACGATTTTATCAAAAATATTAAAATAAATCCTGATAATTATCAATTTATCCAATAATAGTTCTATCTTTGCCCCCGAAACAGAACAGAAAAGCGTCAAGACATTATTTTCTCCCTTCATTTTTAGCAATGATTTTTTAGAAATTAAAGTTTTAGTTTTTTGTAGAAAGACAGAGGACTCTTTTCTAAAATTTAAAATCATTCAACAAAATGAGAAAATCAAACAACAGCTTTTCAGGCTCTAAATCAGGGCGTGGAAAAAGAGGTTTTGCCTCTAAAAAAAACGGAAAATCTTTTAACAACTCTTCTAGAAGAAACGATTCTTTTGGGGATTCCGAAAGAGGAGGAAGAGAAGAGAAATCATTCAGATTTAAAGGCGGTAAAAGCAGAAGGACTTCTGGAGGTGGCGGACGAGGAAAAGGCGGAAACGGCAAAAAACGTGGAAGTTTTATCCCAGTAGAGAAATTCATTCACAAAGGGAAACCAATTCAAGAAGTGAAATACGAGGCAACGCAGCGTTACGACGAGATGCCTATTCATCCTAAATTATTGAAAAATATTTTGGATATGGGATTTGTAAGTCCTACAGCTGTTCAAGAAAAAGCATTTGCCCCTATCAGCGAAATTAAAGATGTTTTGGGTGTAGCCAACACAGGAACAGGGAAAACAGCGGCGTATTTGATACCTATTATCAACGCCATGCTTTTAAGCGAAACTCGTTTCTTTACACTTGTTATGGTGCCTACAAGAGAATTAGCTGAGCAGGTAGAAGATGAATTTAGAAAATTATCTAAAGGGCTTAAACTTTTCGGTGCTTCATTCATTGGAGGGCGTAGCATAAGCAATGATTTGCGCAAACTGAGAAAAGATTTTGATTTTGTAATAGGTACGCCAGGTAGATTGGTAGATTTAAGCAAAAGAAATGCTTTGAAATTCGAGAATTTTTCGGTTTTAATCTTAGATGAATTTGACCGTATGCTCGATATGGGATTCAGTCAAGATGTGAATTTCATTACACAAAAAATGAGCAACCGAGACCAAACTTTATTGTTCTCTGCTACAGTAGATAAAACACAAAAAGAAATCGTAGATAATATTCTAAACAATCCAGTGGAAATTAAAGTTTCACAAGGAAATGCTACGGCTGAACACATCGACCAAGATGTAATGTACTATAATAGAAAAGATAAATTTGAAGTATTGCTTTCTATGTTAGAGGATGAAGGATTTGATAAAGTGATGATTTTTGCAGAAACCAAACGCGCCGTGAGCGAATTGAGCGACAAGCTGAAAAAAGCGAGAATTAAAAGTGACGAAATACACGGAGATAAAACGCAAAGCTATCGTAAAATAGCACTAAAAGACTTTAAATCAGGAAAAACCAAAGTTTTGGTAGGTACCGATGTTGCTGCAAGAGGATTAGACATCAGCGATGTTACACATGTGATCAATTACCAAGTGCCACAAGATTACGAAACTTATATTCACCGAATAGGTAGAACAGGTCGTGCCGGCAAAAAAGGTAAAGCCTATACTTTTGTAGAAAAGAAATAAATCAAAAATTATAAATTTTCAAAAGCTCCACAATGCGTGGGGCTTTTGTGTATTTATAAAGTATGTAAACTCAAAACCTTGACAAAAATCAAATCGCCGAAATTTATAATTTTGGCGATTTTTTTGTATCTTTACAAAGATAAATCAATTTTAAAAAAGAAAACATGAGTAAAAAATATGCTTTAGGCGTGGATGTAGGCGGTAGCCATATCAGCTGTTGTGCAGTGGATATGGACACTCAAAAATTGGTAAAAGAAAGTTTCAAAAGAGAAAAACTCTCGCATACCGATACCAAAGAAAATATTTTAAAAACATGGGCAAAGGCAATCAACGAGTGTATGGAAAGCGTGGGGGTAGGCAATGTGCTCGGTTTGGGCTTTGCAATGCCAGGGCCATTTAATTATAAAGAAGGTATCTCAATGCTTGAGCACAAATATCCCAATCTGTATAAAACCCATATTCCTACGGCTTTAAACGAATATTTAATCCAAAAACAAGAAATGCGATTCTTGAATGATGCCTCTGCATTTGCGGTAGGCGTGGCTTGGATAGGCAAAGGAAAAGGCAAGGAGAAAGTAGTAGTCATCACGCTTGGAACGGGCTTTGGTAGTGCATACATCGATGGGGGCGTGCCTATCGTGGAGCGCGAAGATGTGGCACCAGAAGGCTGTTTGTGGCATTTGAAATTCAAAGATGGCATTGCCGATGAATACTTTAGCACCCGCTGGTTTACAGGAGAGTACGAAAAGAGAACGGGTAAAGCCATTCAAGGGGTAAAAGATGTGATTGATACGCCATTGAAAGATGAATTATTTACTGAGTTTGGCGAGAATTTAGGAAACTTCATGGCTCCTTGGCTTAATAAATTTAATGCCGATATCTTAGTCATGGGCGGAAACATTTCGCTGGCTTATCCACATTTTGAAAAAGCATTGCTCGAAACTTTAAAACAAAATGGAAACCAAACGCCTGTGGCTGTTTCGGAACTAATGGAAGACGCAGCGATGATTGGTGCCGCACGCACTTTTGACGAAACTTATTGGGCAAAGGTAAAAGATAATTTACCGAAGTTTTAGATTTTTAATCAATTAAATTGTGTTATTATGGGAATGTGTGCTTGTTATTATTTGTTAAATAAGGAAGATGAACTTTTAAATCTTTCGAGCAAAGGCGAAGAGGAATTGTTAGATTATATTGACGAAAATTTAAGCGAAAGCGAAGACCTTGTGGATATTGATAAAATGTGGGACGCCTTGCACTTTGTGTTTACTGGCTCCGAATGCGGTATCGATTTGGAAAATCCTTTATCTATTGCCGTAGCAGGAGAAATTGAATTAGAAATCAGCGATGGACTCGTGGCATTGGTAAGTAAAGAAAAAATCCCCCAAGTGGTAAAAGCACTTTCCGAATTTGATATGCCTAAGGCATTAGAAAATTTTAGTATGCAAAAATGCAAAGAGGCAGAACTTTACCCCGACATTTGGGATTATGATGATGAATTAGAAGTAATAAAAGAAGAATTGCAAGTAGCTTACGATGAGCTTTTAGCCTTGTATCAAAAGGCAGAAGAACAGAGGAAAAGCGTTCTGGTAACTATTTATTAATTGAAAAAATACAGAGATGAAAGCCTTTCTATGGGGATTTCATTCTACAAAAATCCATTGATGAAAATTAGAATTTTACTTTTTTTGTTAATTTTGTTTACCGCTTGTGCTACGCGTAAAATCTCTTATAACCGAGAGAAAATAATTCATAGTTATTTGCCCTCCTATACCGTTTTTGTTGATAATGAGCCATTGGAATTCAATAATTTATATCTTGATAAAGAAAATATTAATAATGTAGAGATAGATAATAAAAATAAGACTTTATATATCAATCAATTGAAGAAAGAAGAATTCTTGAATTTGAATGATTTATTAAAAGAAAAAAAGCATTAATGTAGCAATGGTTATTATTAATGGTTTGCCTATTGAGGATAGTTTGTGGACAAAGACTAAGCTTTCGCCAAGAGCCATAAAATCAGTGAATATTCTGAAAAAAGAAAAAATGGAACATGGTATGATTTGCCGTCCTCTCAAAGGTGATTTTTTATTTATTAAAACAGATTAAATCAAAAAAAATGAAAAAAATATATTTAGTATTATTTATCGTAATTCAATGCGCGGTGAAAGCACAAGTGGAAAACTTGAGTATAAATATATTTGATGGCAAAAGTTTCCAAACGGATCAAATTATCGGATATGAAAAATTGTCTCCACAACTTATTAGATTGTCAAAATTAGATTCTGAATATCCATATGGAAACATAACTACATTTTTTAAAAATAATTTTATTTCTGGTAATGAAGGTCCATGTGGTAATGAGTGTAGAATAACTGTTTATGGTAAATACACTTTAAAAAAGAACAAAATAAAATTATTTATAAATAAAATTGAATATTGGAAAGATTGTAAAGCTCCAGATAAAATAATCAATAAAACTATTGGAACTTATACTTGGGAAGAGCAAGTAAACGGAGATGTACTTATGAAAAAAATAAAAAAATGAAAAAAATATTATTATTAGCATTTGTATGCTTTTATACTCAAATACAAGCGCAAGTCAATGAATATCCTACCAGCCCCGTGGATTATGTAAATCCGCTCATGGGTACGGATTCCAAATTTGCGCTCTCCAACGGGAACACCTATCCCGCCATTGGTCGGCCTTGGGGCATGAACCTCTGGACGCCACAGACCAATAAAAATGGCGACGGCTGGGTGTATCAATACAGTGCTGATAAAATTAACGGGTTTAAACAAACACATCAACCTTCGCCGTGGATGAACGATTATGGAGCCTTTGCCATTATGCCCATCGTGGGTAAATTACGATTTGAGGAAGATGAGCGCGCCAGCTGGTATTCGCACAAGACAGAGGAAGCCACGCCGTATGATTATAAAGTGTATCTGGCAGATGAAGACATCACCGCTGAATTAGCCCCAACGGAGCGTGCGGCGATGCTCCAATTTACTTATCCTAAAACCGATTCTGCCATGATTGTGGTAGATGCTTATCACAAAGGCTCTTGGGTGAAATACTTGCCTAAAGAAAACAAAATTGTGGGCTACAACACCTTTAACAATGGTGGCGTGGCAGATAATTTTAAAAATTATTTTGTGATAGAATTAAGCCAAAAACCAGATTTTTATAAAACTTGGAACAATGGCAAATTTGAAAATTCTCCCGAGGTGAAAAGCGAAAGAGCGGGTATTGTCGTAGGTTTTAATAAAACTAAAAAAGGCGAAAAAATCACTTGCCGTGTGGCTTCATCGTTCATCAGTTTGGAGCAAGCCGAGCAAAATTTAAAAGCTGAATTAGGCTCAAAATCTTTAGCCCAAGTAAAAGAAGAAGGTAAAAAGGAGTGGAACGAAGTTTTGTCTAAAGTCTTGGTAAAAGGTGGCGACGAAAACCAAATGCGCACTTTTTATTCTTGCTTGTATCGCATGGTGTTTTTCCCGCTTAGAATGTACGAAATCACTCAAAATGGCGACATCGTACACTACAGTCCGCAAAACGGAAAAGTGGAAAAAGGCTATAAATTTGCAGGGACAGGCTTTTGGGATACTTTCAGAGCCTTGTATCCTTTCTTAAACTTGATGTATCCTTCGATCAATAAGCAAATGCAAGAAGGCTTAATCAATGATTACAAAGAAGGCGGCTGGTTGCCAGAATGGTCTTCGCCAGGCTATCGTGGAATCATGATTGGTAACAATTCGGCATCGGTGGTGGCAGAGGCTTACATCAAAGGTTTGCGTGGCTACGACATCGAAACGCTATACGAGGCACTGATTCATGGTGCCAATAACGAAGGTCCCGAAGCTACGGGAAGAAAAGGCGTGGCGTATTATAATCAATTGGGCTATGTGCCAAACGATGTGGACATCAACGAGAATGTGGCGCGTTCGCTTGAATATGCCTACGATGATTTTGCGATTTATCAATTGGCTAAAGCCTTGAAAAAGCCTAAAAAAGAAATCGAAAAATACCGCCAAAAAGCTTTTAATTATAAAAAATTATTTAAGCCAGAAAATAAATTAATGGCTCCTAAAAACAAAGACGGCAAATTTTCGCCCAACTTCAATCCGTTTTCTTGGGGTGGCGCCTTTACCGAGGGCAACAGTTGGCACTACTCGTGGTCGGTATTTCAGGACATAGAGGGCTTAAAGAATTTAATGGGCGGAAACCGAGAATTTGTACAAATGCTGGATTCTATTTTTGTGATGCCGCCTACTTATGAGGCTTCGTATTATGGCGGAATCATCCACGAAATCAGAGAAATGCAAGTGATGGGCATGGGGCAATATGCACACGGAAATCAGCCGATTCAGCACATGATTTATTTGTATGATTATGCGGGTGAGCCGTGGAAAACCCAAAAATGGGCACGCGAGGTGATGAACCGCATGTACAACGCCAATCCAGATGGCTATTGTGGCGATGAGGACAATGGGCAAACATCGGCTTGGTATGTGTTCTCTGCCCTGGGCATGTATCCCGTAACGCCTGCTTACCCTGAGTATGCACTGGGCGCACCATTGTTCAAAGAAGCGACTTTAAGTTTTGAAAATGGCAAAAAATTAAAAATTGAAGCACCAAACAATTCAGCCCAAAACCGCTATGCCGACAAGGTGTGGGTGAATGGTAAATTGTATGATAAAAACTATTTCAATCATTTTGATTTGCTCAAAGGCGGTGTCATTAAATTCGACATGCAAGCCGAGCCCAATAAAAAGCGTGGCACGAGCAAAAACGCTTATCCTTTCTCAATGAGCTTGGAGAGGTAGAGAAATGTTTTATATTTGTAGAAAGAGGTAGAAAAATTAATATGGCAAAAAAGAATCAATCAACAAGGTTAACTAATCAGCATAAATATTCGCAGGGTGTTGTAGGTATATTTGGAATGGAAGCAAAGTTGCATGATACCAAAGTTAGCGATATATCCAAGATTGTTGTGAGAAGACTAGAGCAGGAGTATCCTAAATTAAACTTTCGTTATAGAACAAGTGTTAAAAAGCAAGAAATAAATGAAGCTTTACAAAAAATAGATAAGTATTTAGGACAAACACTTTTTGTCCCTAATTCAAGTATAAAGCCAGATGGTGGAATTATTGAGGTAAAAGATGATAATGGTAATTGGAGAGTAATTTTAGTATCAGAAGCGAAGCATCAGGGTAAAGATATTGAAAATATTTTAAGTGGTAAATTAGTAGGGAAAAAGAATAATCAGGATTTAATGGCGGCAGGTAATGCAATAGAAAGAGCCTATAAGAATATCTCAGAAATAGCTAATTTTATGCTTTTAGAGTCTCACTTTCCTTATGTTTTGTTTTTAGAAGGTTCTAATTTTTTAACAGAAACTATTTCTATTAAAAGACCTGATGGTAGAGTAGTGAATCTTGAATACAATTCAGGAATGTTGAACAGATTGGATCGACTTACCTCGGCTAATTATGGTATGCCGATTAATACTAATTTATGTGAAAATAAATTTGTTAAACATTCGAATAAAACCATTATGCTTCAAGCAACATCTATTTACACACAAGGAAATGGTAAAAGGTGGAGGGGAGATGAAATGCTTGATATTATGCTTGACATTTCAAAAACCTCTCTTAAGATCTTAGGAAGTGATATTTTTAATCAAATAACTCAAAGTTAGATGGCTAGGAAAGCAACAAATAAATTATTACAAAAAGCTAAAAAAGCTAAAAGTGATGAGTTCTACACGCAATTGAAGGATATCGAAAGGGAATTACAGTATTATAAAAAACATTTTAAAAATAAAGTGGTTTATTGTAATTGTGATGATCCTCGAACTAGTAATTTTTTCAATTATTTCGTTTCAAACTTTAAAAAATTAGGACTTAAAAAAGTTATAGCTTCTTGTTATGTCAAGCAACAAACGGCTTTATTTGATACAGAAGTGATTGGAAAGGGTTTTTTCTATGAGTATACGGGAAAAGGGAGCAAGATTCAAATCCCCCAAATGGAGGATGTAGTTAGCTTTAAAGGAGATGGAGACTTTAGAAGTGGAGAGTGTGTTGAGTTGCTAAAACAAGCGGATATTGTAGTAACAAATCCACCATTTTCACTTTTTAGAGAATATGTTTCTCAGCTAAATGATTTTGATAAAAAATTTTTAATAATTGGAAACATTAATGCCATAACTTATAAGGAGATTTTTAAACTAATAAAAGAAGATAAAGTTTGGTTAGGCATTAATTTTGGGAGAGGTATTTCGGGATTTATTGTCCCGAAACATTACGAGTTATATGGAACAGAAACTAAGATTGATGAGTATGGTAATAGAATTATATCTCCCAATAATTGCCTTTGGTTGACGAATTTAGATATAGATAAAAGACATGAAAATATAGAACTTACTAAATATTACCAAGGAAATGAAAATGAGTATCCAAGTTATGATAACTATGATGGAATTAATATTGATAAGACAAAGAATATACCTTTAGATTATACGGGGTTTATGGGGGTTCCTATTACATTTTTGCATAAATATAATCCAGATCAATTTGAAATTATAAGATTTCGAAAAGGAGATGATGGAAAAGATTTATCGATCAATGGCAAATGTCCTTATTTTAGAATTATTATCAAAAATAGAAATGTACAGACTAAATTAATTCAAAGAAAAATGGAGTATTATAAAGAGATTAAACATTTAGAAAAAAATCGACCTATTGCAAATAAAATTTCAGTAAGTGCAAAATAATTCCTATCTTGTGCAAAGCTCGCAAAAGCTTGTGCAAAGGATTTCCCAGATGGGGGAAAGGCAGCACAAGATAGGAAATTGAATACACAACATAATGTAAAGAATTTCCTTGATGGGAAATTCAATATCCTAGATGATTTTTTGAAAAGTTGACAATAAAAATAAAAATTAATCGATAAAAAATAAAATTATGGCGAGAAAATCGTATTCAGAGAGCATCACTTCGGCAAAAGTGATGATTGATGCCCTTAAAAATAACAAGGGAAGTTTGCCACAAAAGTTAGACGACGATTTCATTACAAAAATGGAAAGCCTCCGCACCAAAGCAGAGACGCTAAACTCCGAGCAGGAGAAGCTTAAAGCAGATTTAAAACAAAAAACCGAAGTACTAGACAAGGAACTCAAAGAATTAGAAAAACATTATGCAGAGGCTAAAAAGCGCATTAAGCTAGACTTTCCGCAAACAGCTTGGAAGGAGTTTGGTATTGAGGATAAAAGGTAGAAAAGAGGTTTTTTACAGCACATTTACAGAAAGGTTTTGTCAGCACGGCAGAACCTTTTTGTTTATAACTAAAAACCTTCGTTATTTAACGATTCTTCTTCCCCAAATGGTTGGTATACAAAAACACGGGGATTAAAATCAAAAGCATCACAGGCTGAATAATCAATCGGCGGATGTAGAAGCCTGCCGTAAAGCCTAAACTTGAAAATTCCGTTTTTAAGCTATAATAATACAAACCAAAAAATACCAAGGCTCCCACCACATACACCAGTGCGCTGAACTGCACATAGGCTTTTTTGCTGAAAATTAAAGCAATGATGCCGAGCGAAATGAGTGTGTTTAGCCCATATCTAAAAAGCATGCTGAGCAGGTGTTTGTTCAAGTCCATTGGGGGGAATGCCACATGATGATAATCCGTTTTGAAATAAGCCAACAGTGGATCATAGAACAATTCGGTTTGGAAAAAGCGAACTGCCATCAGCGCAAAAATCAATACAACGACAAGTGCCCAGCGTAGAAATTTCATCAGTTTTTATTTTTTAGCACAAAAAACACAATCCAGATAATCCACAAAATAACCACCATACCATAAATAATGGCAGGGAACAGATAATCGTGTGCCAATTCGCCGTATTCGGCGTGGTAGGCAAAAATATAATTGAGGATTGCAATGCGAGTGATATTGGTAAGGTGCAGTAAAATCACGCCCCCCACCGAATACAAGAAACTCGGTAAAAATCGTTTGGAAAACGCAATAATGAACGAAACAAAAATAATCATAATCGCTATGGCATTGCACCCTTCGTTGATGATACAGATGTAGCGGTCGTTCAGCAAGAAGCGGCGAAAAGTCTCTCCCGAAACTTGTTCAGAATCAGCATTGAATCCCAGCCACTGCATCACTTGCGCGGTGCTGTCTGCCACCCAAGCCGTGAACGGATCGGCAATTTGCTTTAATTCAGAAAAATGTTGCAAATACTGGCTATACAACAATGTAAGCACGATGTATGCGATAAAGAATTTGGCAATGAGCCACAATGCGGGTTTAAATTCCTTTAAATTCATAATTAAATGCAAATGTAGAAGATTATTTTTTATTTTTGCTTTAAATTCAGAATTATGAGCGATTTAAAAAAGAGAATTGATACGATTTTTGAGGCAAATCAAGAATTAGACAGCACTTTGCAAAAGGTTTGTAAATTGTTGTATGATGAGGTAAAGCACTTTAACTGGGTAGGCTTTTACTTTAAAAATGGCGACAAACAAGAGCTAAAGTTGGGACCATACAAGGGCGCACCCACCGAACACACCATCATCCCATACGGCAAAGGAATTTGTGGACAAGTGGCGGTGAGCAACGAGACTTTTATTTCACAAGATGTGTATGCCGAGGAAAATTATCTGGCGTGTAGCATTGAGACCAAAGCGGAAATCGTGGTGCCAATTTTTAAAAACGGCGAAAATGTGGGACAAATCGATATTGATTCGCATTATGCCAATTCCATCAGCAAGGAAGACGAGGCGCTGCTCGATTACATTTGCGAGCGTGTAGGAAAAATGCTTTAAAATCGGATTTTTTTGGAATTTAATATATTTAAAAATAGCACGGGTCGATTGCAAAAGCAATCGACCCGTGTGTTTTATCTAAGTTTTCTTTCTTTGATTAAGGCAAAACCTCTTTCATGATGTAGCCTTGAGAGCCGTTTGGCATAGGGATATTTAATTTTTGAGAAAGCGTAGGTGCCACATCGGTAATGTTGTAGCGAGTGAAACTTTCGCCTGGTTTCACTTTCCAGCCATACCAAATGTTGGGTACATGCGTGTCGTATAGGTAAGTAGTCCCGTGAGTGGTTCCTTTAGCGCCGTATTCCATGTATTGCGGATCTAGCAACACAACGATATCTCCGTTTTGTTTAGGGTCGTAGCCACGCTCGATTAAGCTTAAATTGTAATCGGTTGGGTTTCCTCTTAGGATATCATCTCTTGAATAGGTGCGAGCGATATAAGGTTTCTCATTGGCCCAGTCGCATATTTCACGAACGATTTTGTCATAATCCAATTTTTTGTTTTTGATGTATTCATCATTCAAGAAAATATTTTGGTTAGAATAATTGGTAATTAATTCTTTGCCATAAATCGGTGCAAAATGTCCTTGTAATTCTTTAAAAAATGCTTTATAATCCAGATTTTTCACATGGTATTTATGGTCGAGCAAGAAGTTTGGATTTTCTGCCGCAGCGTGGTCGGCACTCAAGAAAAGTAGATAATTTCCTTTTCCTACCTTTTGGTCAAGGAAGTTAAGCAAATCAGCAATGTTTAAATCCAATCTTAAGTAAGTATCTTGAATCTCCATAGAACGAGGCGCAAAATTGTGACCTACATAATCGGTAGAAGAGAAGCTAATCGCTAAGAAATCAGTGAATTCGCCTTTTCCTAAGTTTTCATGTTCTATGGCTTCTTTGGCTAAATGAGCCACCATATCGTTTCCGTAAGGTGTAGATTTCAAAACGCCCATATTTCCTGTTTTTTTCACCACTTTTTTCAAATCGTATGGAAACACAGGCTTGTCGAGCCCTGCAAAGCCCCCTTCGTATGGCGTATCGTCTGGTGTGCTTTCGTCGTAATCTTTAGGATTTTTAAGCAAGCTCCATCCTTGTTTTACAAATTTCTCAGGCTCTTTTTTAGCATTATAATTTTTCACCCATTGGGGTAAATCTTTCATGTAAAATGTACTTGAGATGAATTTACAATTTTTATCCATCCAGTAAGCGGCATCGGCAAAGTGACCAGCAGGCAAAATTGCACCACGATCTTTTACCGAAATCCCGATGACTTTTCCACGGAAATTATTGTTAAGTTTCAAAGCGTCGGTCACGGTAGTGGCTTTTAGGCGGTGCGGAGACATTTGTCCTTGCTTGTCGTCTGGAGCTATGCCCACACCCTGCATATGGCTATCAGAAGTACAATATACAAAATCTTTTTCGCCACGGTGGTACCAAGAGTTTCCTACGATGCCGTGAATGGCAGGCGTAGTCCCAGTATAGAGACTTGAGTGTCCTGGCGCCGTGTAAGTAGGCATATAATTATAGTGTGTATTTTTGAAATTAAAGCCCTCTCTCATCAGTCGTTTAAAACCATCGTTAGAGAAATCGCTGTTGTAGCGGTACAGATAATCGGGGCGCATTTGGTCTACCACGATGCCCACCACGAGTTTGGGTTGTTCTACTTGCCCAAAGCTTAGGCAAAGTGCACTAAGCGCGAGCGTACTGAAAATTTTCTTCATATTTTCTGTATTAATTAAAATGCTAAACTACTAAATTAAAAATAAGTAAAGAAGGTTTTGGTGTGAAAAAATATTTAAATTTTGAATTTTAAAATTCGTTCAAAAGCCTATATAAATAATTTTTTTAAATCTAGTGTTAAATCTCAAAAAAAGGTTTTCAACACCTATATTTGATAATTCATCTAAGCCATATCCACAAAAGATTTGCGCCCTTTTGGGGGATATTATAGCTGATTTTTGAGTTGTCTTTTTTGCTACTTTTATATAACTTAGTCCACCGAATTGATTAAAAATTCACACCAAAATTCATATAATAAATTATAAAACAAAAAATTAGCATTATGGGCATTTTTGATAAAAGAATTAATTACAAACCGTTTGAATATCCCGAAATTCTACAATTTACCGAGGCAATTAACAAATCTTTTTGGGTACATTCAGAAGTGGATTTCACTGCAGATATCCAAGATTTTCATTCTCAGATTTCAGACGCAGATCGCAACGCTGTTAAAAACAGTTTGCTAGCCATTGCGCAAATCGAGGTTGCTGTAAAAACTTTCTGGGGGAATCTTTACAAACATATGCCAAAACCAGAAATGAATGGGCTAGGGGCTACTTTTGCAGAATGCGAATTTAGACACTCAGAGGCGTATTCAAGATTGCTTGAGGTTTTGGGCTACAACGACGAGTTTGAAAAAGTAATCGAGGTGCCTGTCATCAAAAAAAGAATCGAATACCTAAACGAGGCGTTGAAAGATGCCAATTCAGAAGACCACAAAGCGTATGTGATGTCGCTTTTGATGTTTAGTATTTTGATTGAAAATGTTTCGTTATTTAGTCAATTTGCTATCATTCTTTCGTTTACAAGATTTAGAGGTTACATGAAAAATGTATCAAACATCATCGCATGGACTTCTGTAGACGAGCAAATTCACGCCAATGCAGGAATTTATTTAATTAATAAAATTAAAGAAGAACAACCTGAATTGTTGCAAGAAGACGAAGAAGCGCAGATTTATGATTTAATCAAGGAATCTATCAACATCGAGGCGCAAATCCTAGATTGGATTTTTGAACAAGGCGAAATCCCAAATATTACCAAAGAAAATCTACTTAACTTTATGAAATTCAGAGTAGACGATAGTTTGGTGAAAATCGGAATGAAACCATTGTTTAATGTTACCAGCGAGGAATACAAAGCCATGGAATGGTTTGAGCAAGAGGTGTTTGCCAATTCGCTCGATGATTTCTTTGCCAAACGCCCAGTGGATTACACCAAGCACGATAAAAGTTTTTCAGCCAATAGTTTGTTCTAAAAAAAACTAAATCATGACCGAATCGATAAAACAAGAAATGATTTACAATTTCAGTAAAGATTTCAAACTTGGCGAATATATTTATATGGGCATGGGGCTTGTCGGCGAGCACCGCGTGTGTATTTCCGTAGCCTACAAAATTGATTACTGCATCAAAAAAGCTAATCAATTTGTAGAAACAGATCCTAATGTGAAGTTTACTCACATCAACAAAGTAAAAGTGGGCGAGACCAGTGCTACCCAAAAATTTGAATTATAACTAAAACTAAAACATACCAACACAAAAAATGTCTGAAGAAAAAAATATATGGTGGCTCAATGAGGAGTCTGAACAAATGCTCAATCGTGGTTATTTGCTAAAAGGCGAAACTGTAGAAGGCGCCATTGAGCGTATCACTACCGCAGCTGCCAAGAGATTATACAAACCAGAACTTCAACCAAGATTCGAGGAGATTATCCGCAAGGGCTGGATGAGCCTTTCATCTCCCGTTTGGGCCAATATGGGAACCCAGCGAGGCTTGCCAATTTCATGTTTCAATGTGCATGTACCCGATAGTATTGAGGGGATTACGCATAAATTGGCAGAGGTAATTATGCAAACTAAAATTGGTGGAGGTACTTCAGGCTATTTTGGAGAATTAAGACACCGAGGAACTGCCGTGACCGATAATGGTAAATCTTCTGGTTCTGTGAGTTTTATGAAGCTTTTTGATACCGCAATGGATGTGGTTTCTCAAGGTGGAGTGCGTCGTGGGGCGTTTGCAGCTTATTTAGACATCGATCATCCAGATGTCGAAGAATTTTTACATATAAAAGATATAGGAAACCCGATTCAAAACCTTTTTTATGGCGTTTGTGTGCCAGATTATTGGATGAACGACATGATTGAAGGCGATATGGAAAAACGCAGAATTTGGGCTAAAGTGCTTGAATCTCGCCAGAAAAAAGGATTACCCTATATTTTGTTCTCAGACAATGTCAATCGTCAGAAGCCACAAGTTTATAAGGACAATAATATGATGATTAATTCCAGTAACTTGTGTTCAGAAATTATGTTGCCATCGTCTGTAGATGAGTCGTTTATCTGCTGTTTGTCTTCGATGAACTTAGAACTTTTCGACGAGTGGAAAGACACCGATGCAGTGCAATTGGCTATTTTCTTCTTAGATGCAGTACTTTCAGAATTCATTGCCAAAACCGAAGGAAATTATTATTTATCATCAGCCAGAAAATTTGCGATGCGTCACCGAGCATTAGGTTTAGGGGCTTTAGGATACCATTCCTATTTACAAAAAAATATGATTCCGTTTGAAAGCATGGAAGCAAAACAATTCAATGCCAGAGCCTTTAAATTTATTAGAGATGAAGCTTTAAAAGCTAGCCAAGAATTAGCCAATATTTATGGAGAGCCTGAAATTTTGAAAGAATATGGTCGTAGAAATACCACTTTGATGGCAATTGCACCTACTACTTCAAGTTCTGCGATTTTAGGACAAACTTCGCCAGGAATTGAGCCGTATGCAAGTAACTACTACAAAGCAGGTTTGGCTAAAGGAAACTTTATGCGCCAAAACAAATATTTGAAAAAATTATTGGCAGAAAAAGGTATGGATACCGAAGATATCTGGAGAAATATTATGCTAAATCATGGTTCTATCCAGCAATTGGAAGGATTGACTCAGCGAGAAAAAGATGTGTTTAAAACATTCAAAGAAATTTCTCCGATGGAAATCATCACACAAGCCGCTCAGCGTCAGCAATTCATAGACCAAGCACAAAGCTTGAACTTGAATATTCCATCGTCTTTACCTGTAAAAGATGTTAATGCGTTGATGATTGAAGCTTGGCGTTTAGGTGTGAAAACTTTGTATTACCAAAGAAGCCAATCTGTATCTAAAGAATTGACAGTGAACTTCGTAAAATGTGCAAGCTGCGAAGGCTAATCTTTAGCAATTATTAAAATAAAAAACGACCTTCGGATATGAGCCCGAAGGTCGTTTTATTTTATTTCAAAAAACACCTAAAATCCTATTTTTTCGGAGGGAATTTTTTGAATAAATCTTGAATGGCTGATTGAATAATTTTTTCTGAATCTGCCCTAGTAGAAAATTCTTTGCTAAACACGCCTTGCCAAATCAAATGTTGATTGGTGGCGTCTAACATTTCAATCACTAAATCTTTTTGTAGTTTTTTGGTTTTGATAGGGATACCCACTTGCATACTTGTCCCAAAACCACCGCCATAACTACCTGTCCCGATGCCCACCGTGTTGGTATTCGTCACGACTTGCTCGGCAGGTTTTATATCAATCAAAACTTGTGGATGATCTGATTTTTGCCATGATTTAGCTTTTAATTCTTGGTCGATTGCACGCACAATTCGCGTTTGGTCAAGCTGATTGACGCCGTTCCAATCGATATCCGAGAAATAGTTGTAAGTTTTAATTTGGCTAAAATCTACACCACGATCGTAGTCGGTATCTACATGAGCAGAGCTACACGCGGCCAATAAAAACAACGAAAAGATAAAATATAAATGTTTCATAATTAATCAATAATATTCACCTCTCTTTCCAATTCTATACCAAATTGGTTTTGGATTGATTCTATAATCTCAGTCGAAAAATCATAAACCTCTTTCCCTGTTCCAAAATCTGGGTTGATGAGCACCAGTGCCTGCATGTGGTGCACGCCCACTTTGCCCACGCGTTTGCCTTTCCAGCCCGCTTTTTCAATGAGCCAGCCTGCAGGAATTTTTACATGCGCATCGTCCACACGATAATGCGGGATTTCGGGATATTTTTGTTCAAGCTGAAGATAAATTTCTTTTGGAACGATTGGATTTTTGAAGAAACTTCCCGTGTTTGGGCAAACTTTTGGGTCGGGCAATTTGCTCGAACGAATACTGATTACAGCATCGCTAATTTCTTGAATTGTAGGGTTTTCAATATTTTTTGAAGACAATTCTTGCTGAATTGCTCCGTATAAAATTCGTAATTCGTGGTTTTTTTTAGTCAGTTTAAAAGTTACCGCCGTTACGATGAATTTACCTTTCAATGTTCGTTTAAAGATAGATTCTCTATATCCAAATTGGCATTCAGCATTGCTAAAGGTTTTAAGCGTAAGGTTTTCAATATCAAAAGCTTCTACGCTTTCTATGTGGTCTTTTACTTCTACGCCATAGGCACCAATATTCTGAATCGGCGAAGCGCCCACCGTACCTGGAATCAACGAAAGATTTTCTAATCCGCCCAAATCTTTGACTAAACAGTTTAAAACAAATTCATGCCAATTTTCGCCCGCTGCTGCTTTAATCCAAATATGATTTTCGGTTTCTTTTTCTACGGAAATTCCCTTTAATTCAATTTTTAAAATATCGCCATCAAAATCATGCAAAAAAAGAACATTTGAGCCTCCGCCCAAAACATAGAAATTCGGATTTTTATTCTCGGTAAAATATTGTTTTAAATCCTCTATGTTTTCAATTTCAATCAGGCGTTTAGCTTGCACATCGAGCGCGAGAGTCGTAAATTCCTTTAATGATGAATTTTCAATAATTTTAGCCATGATTTATAAGGTGTTATTTGGATATTCTTTTAGCGCAACTTCCAAGGCTTCGAGCGCCAATTTTAAATCTTCGGTATTGAGCACATACGCCAATCGAGCTTGGTTTTTGCCTAAATTAGGCGTGAAATAAAAACCTTGCATAGGTGCGAACATCACGGTGTTTCCGTTGTGTGCGAAATCTTGAAGCAGCCACACCGCAAATTTTTCGGCATCATCTACGGGCAATTGTACCGCGCAGTAAAAAGCACCCGTAGGTTTTGGGCACACCACACCAGGAATTTGGTTGAGGCGTTCCACCATAAAATCACGACGCTTTTTGTATTCAGCATTAGCTTCTTTCAGATATTCGTGTGCGTTGTTCAGTGCCACGGCACCCAATTTTTGACTAGTCACGCATGGGCTCAATCGCGCTTGTCCGTATTTCAAAACATTAGCGATAAATTCTTTATTTTTAGAGGCTACCGAGCCTAGTCTAATTCCGCACATGCTGAATCTTTTAGACTCAGAATCAATTATAATTGCATTTTGAGCTAATTCTGGAAAGTGCATAATAGAAGTATGTTCTTGCTCGTACGAAAATTCACGATACACTTCATCTGTAATTACAAATAAATCGTGTTTTAAGGCTAAATCCTTCAATTGTTCTAGCTCCTCATGCGAGTACATGTAACCCGTTGGATTGCTTGGACTACAAATGAGAATGGCCTTGGTTTTAGGGGTGATTAATTTTTCAAAATCAGCAATAGGCGGGAGGGCAAAGCCGTCTTCTATATGGGAAGTTACGGGTACAAATTTTACATCGGTCTCGTTGGCAAATCCGTTATAATTTGCATAAAAAGGTTCTGGGACTATGATTTCGTCTCCTACATCGGCAATGGCGTTAAATGTGAAAAATAGCGCTTCTGAACCGCCATTGGTGGAGATGATTTCATCTGCCGAGATTGGAATATTTCTCTCATTGTAGTAATGGCTAAGGGCATCGCGATATTCTTGCGTGCCCTCTGAACTGGTGTATGACAAAATATTTTTTTGCCAGTTTTTTAGCGCATCTATGGCGCATTGGGGGCTATCGATGTCGGGTTGTCCAATGTTTAGATAAAAAACTTTTTTCCCCTCTTTTTCTGCTTTTTTAGCATAAGGCATAAGCTTTCTAATGGGAGATTCCGGCATTTTAAGTGCTCGATTAGATATTTTTGTCATAACAATAGTTTAAGATATTTTGTGAACGAATTTAATAATTGGTATTGTTTTTGTGTCTAATTAAATCAGTTGTAAAGATACAAAAATTAATAACTAATAAAACATAAAATTATGAGTAAAGCAAAACAAACAGGTACTATCTTAGGAAGTTTAGTTATAGGAGCATTGGCTGGCGGAATCGCAGCTTTATTGCTTACGCCACAAAGTGGAGAGGAAACTAGAGAAAAATTAAAAAAAGAAGCTGATAGACTCCGTGAGGAATTAAAAGATTATAGCTCAGATTTTAGCGATAAGGCTAAAAAGGTAAAAAAAGATTTAGAGAAAAAACTGAAAAAAACAGAGGCTGAGCTTTTGGATATTGAAGAAGAGCTAGGAGCTTAATCTTATTTTCTAACCTTTAAATCCAATTACATATGTTTGGCGGAGTAAAAAATTATGTGCAAGACCAAGTAACCCTTGCAAAACTAGAAGTTGTAGAAGGGGCTGGCAAGGCTGCAGGAACCATTGTTGCTATTATATTTATGGCACTTTTTGGGCTGTTCTTTTTCACTTTCTTGGGTATTGCAGGTGCTTATTATCTTTCAATTTATTTTGAATCATACATCTATGGCTTTTTAGCAATGGCTGGCGTCTTTTTATTGTTACTGATTCTGTTTGCGATTTTCAAGAAAGCTATTCAGAATTTAGTAGCCAATATCATAGTAGCAGCTACCATGGGTGGAAAAAAAGTTAAGAAAAAATAATGGAGGAAATCAAATCACTTAAAGATTTAAGACGAAAAAAATTAGAACTGCAACAAAACCTAACACGAGGGCTCGATAATCCAATGAGTAATTTGAGTAATCTGCTCGGAGCGTTCAAAAATCAGAGAAAAACTAATAAATTGAATGCTTTGGCTCTTGGTTCAAGTAGCTCTAAACCTCAAAGAAATGAATTAATCGATGAGGGGGCTAAAACTATTCTTACATTTATAGCTAGCGCTGTAGTAAGTAGGTTTAAACTAGGAGTGATTCCAAAAATTATCGTAACCTCTGGAGTGGCATTAGCCACCCCTTATGTGGTGGATTTTGTTCAGAAGAAAATTAAAAATCGAAAAAACAAATCAAATTAATCTTTTGAGATTAATTAAACACAAAAAAACCGAGATTGAAAAATCTCGGTTTTTTTAATGAGTTAAAAATTAAATATTACTTCACAACACCTTTAATTCTTAAAATCTTTCTTCCATTTTCTACCGCATTGGATAAAACAGTAATAGATTTGTTGAAAGAATTTGGAATGCTGGTATTATAGCGAACTTTAATTTCCCCTTTTTTACCTGGAGCAATCACATCAGTTGGTTTTGGATACTCCGCAGCAGTACACCCACAAGAGGTTTGAACTTTTCTAATAATTAAAGGTTTGTCGCCAGTATTGGTGAATGTGAATACACGCTCACCATTTGATCCTTTAGCAACTTCGCCATAATCAATCGTTTCTTTTTCAAATGTGATTTCTTGAGCATTTGTAGCTACCAAGCCAACAAAAGCAAAAGAAACAGCAAATAATAACTTTTTCATATCTATTATTTTAAAATGCAAATTTAAGTATTTTTTTATAACTAATTTTAATCTTAAATTTGCGGTTCAAATAACATTATTCAAATAACATACCATTTTTATGGAAATACCATCTAAATACAACCCGAAGCACACCGAAGAGCGTTTATATAACTTTTGGCAAGACAACGGATTTTTTCATTCCGAGCCAGATGACAGACCAGCCTATACCATCGTGATTCCGCCTCCCAATGTAACTGGCGTATTGCACATGGGGCATATGTTGAACAACACGATTCAAGATATTTTAATCAGAAAAGCCCGTATGTCTGGCTTTAACGCTTGCTGGGTACCAGGTACCGATCACGCATCAATTGCTACTGAGGCCAAAGTGGTAAAAAGATTGAAGGAGCAAGGCATAGAGAAAACCGATTTGTCTCGCGACGAATTTTTACAACATGCTTGGGACTGGACACACGAACATGATGGTAAAATCCTTGAGCAGCTTAAAAAGCTAGGTGCGTCTTGTGATTGGGAGCGTACTAAATTTACTTTAGATGAAGATTTGTCTGAAGCGGTAACCAAAGTTTTTGTGGATTTATACAATAAAGGGAAAATCTACCGCGGATACAGAATGGTAAACTGGGATCCAGAAGCCAAAACCAACATTTCAGAGGAAGAGGTAATTTTTAAAGAGCAAAATGGTACACTATTCTATTTAAAATATAAAATCGAGAATTCAGATGAATTTTTGCAAGTTGCTACTACTAGACCAGAAACTATTTTTGGGGATGTGGCAATTTGTGTGAATCCAGAAGATGAGCGCTACAAACATTTAGTAGGTAAAAAAGTAATCGTTCCGATTGTGAATCGTGCGATTCCAATCATAGCCGATGAATATGTAGACATCGAGTTCGGTACAGGTGCGTTGAAAATTACGCCAGCACACGACACCAATGACTATGAAATCGGTAAAAAATATGATTTAGAAATCATTGATGCATTAGATGATGATGGGCGATTGAATCAGCATGGATTGCATTACAATGGTAAAGATAGATTTGAGGTAAGAAAACTCATTGCACAAGAATTAAAAGAGAAAGATTTATTGCTAAAGGCAGAAGATTATGTAAACAAAGTAGGAACTTCTGAGCGTACAGGTGCTGTGATTGAGCCTAAACTTTCGGTACAATGGTATTTGAAAATGAAAGAATTGGCACAAAAAGCTTTAGACGCTGTATCCGATAGCGAAGTTAAATTATATCCAGACAAATTCCGAAATACTTGGAATCACTGGTTGGAGAATGTTCACGATTGGAATATTTCTCGTCAGTTATGGTGGGGACACAGAATTCCTGCCTATTTCTACGGCGACGGCATGGAAGATTATGTAGTGGCAGAAACTGCAGAACAAGCTTTATCTTTAGCCCAAGAAAAAACAAATAATACAGATTTAAAACTCGAAGATTTAAAACAAGATGAAGACGCTTTAGACACTTGGTTCTCTTCTTGGTTGTGGCCCATTTCAGTTTTCAATGGAATTAACGAGCCTGAAAATGCAGAAATTAAATATTATTACCCAACGCGCGATTTAGTTACAGCGCCAGACATCATGTTCTTTTGGGTGGCAAGAATGGTTATGGCAGGGTATGAATACCGCCAAGAAAAACCATTTACAAATGTGTATTTTACAGGATTGGTGCGCGATAAGCAAAGAAGAAAAATGTCTAAATCGCTCGGAAATTCGCCAGATCCAATTGAATTGATGACTAAATACGGTGCCGATGGTGTGCGTGTAGGATTGATGTTGGCATCTTCTGCGGGGAACGATTTGTTGTTCGACGAGGATTTGTGCTTGCAAGGTAGAAACTTTGCCAATAAAATTTGGAACGCTTTCCGTTTGGTTTACCATTGGGAAACAGCACCAAACGAAGAAACCGAAGTGGCTAAAAATGCAAACGCTTGGTTCAAGGCTAAATTCAACAAAACGCTAGCCGAAATGAATCACAATTTCGAGCAATTCAGAATTTCAGATGCGTTGATGTCTTTGTATAAATTGATTTGGGATGATTTCTGTTCATGGTATTTAGAGGCAATTAAGCCAGATTTCCAACAACCAATTGCAGAGCAAACCAAGGCACAAGCCATCACATTTTTAGAAGATTTAATTAAATTATTACACCCATTTATGCCATTCTTGACCGAAGAGATTTGGCAAAACATCAAAGAAAGAAAAGTAGAGGAGGCGTTGATAGTTTCATCGTATCCAGAAGCGCAAGCTTTTGACGAAAAAGTGTTGGAATTGTTTGAAAATAGTGCCGAAATCGTTTCAGGAATCCGTACAATTCGCAAAGAGAAAAACATTCCAAATAAAGAGAAATTAAATCTGTTTACTGAAAATTCAGACACTTTCTTAACGGCTGTAGTGGAGAAATTAGGAAATCTAAATCCAATCGAATTTTCAAGCGAAAAACCAAGTAATGCTCAAACTTTCAGAGTAGGCGTGCAAGAGTTTCATGTGCCACTTGAAGGCTTAATTGATGCTGAAGCAGAAATCGAGAAATTAGAAGCAGATAAAAAATATTTGGAAGGTTTCTTGAAATCCGTGGAGAAAAAATTGAGCAACGAGCGATTTGTAGCCAATGCACCTGAGCAAGTGGTGGCCATGGAGCGAAAAAAACAAGCCGATGCTACCGAAAAAATCGCTTTGATTGAAGAGCAATTGAAATCGTTGAAAAAATAAAATTCACCATAAATTGAATATTAATTCCTGCTTTAAGACCAAGCAGGAATTTTTATATATAAATTAATATCTTTGTAAAAATATCCAAGCAATTGATTACGCAAAGTACCATAGATGAAATTTTTTCTACCGCGCGGGTAGAAGAGGTGATTGGTGATTTCATTCAGCTAAAGAAATCGGGGAGTAACTTTAAAGGTTTCTCTCCTTTTAGCAATGAAAAAACACCATCATTTATGGTTTCGCCTGCCAAGCAAATTTGGAAAGATTTCTCTTCGGGAAAGGGGGGAAGTGTCGTTTCATTTTTAATGGAGCACGAGCAATTCACTTATCCAGAGGCACTTCGCTGGCTGGCCAAACGCTACAATATTACCATAGAGGAAGACCAAGAACAGAGCGAAGAGCAACTAGCACAGGCCAAAGAGAAAGAAAATCAATTTACACTCACCGCTTTTGCTGCAAAATTCTTCAAAGAGCAACTGCACAACACCGAGGAAGGAAAAATTATAGGATTATCCTATTTTAGAGAGCGTGGTTTTAATGATAAAACCATAGAAACCTTTGATTTAGGGTATTCCCCCAAAGCATGGGAAGCCTTTACACAATATGCCAAAGATAGCGGCTATTCCGTTGATTTACTTAAAAATACAGGGCTCACCGTAGGCTCGGGCGATCGTGCCGTAGACCGATTCCGTGAGCGTGTAATGTTCCCGATTCATAGTTTTTCTGGGCGAATTTTAGGTTTTGGCGGTAGGATTTTAAACAATCAAGCTAAAGCAGCCAAGTATCTTAATTCACCTGAAAACGAAATTTACCATAAAAGTAAAATTCTCTATGGAATTTATCAGGCAAAACAATCTATTCTCAAGAAAGATGAGTGTATCTTGATGGAAGGCTATACCGATGTTTTGTCTTTGCACCAAGCTGGGATTAAAAATGTAGTGGCGAGTTCGGGTACGGCTTTAACGCCAGAGCAAATCCGTTTGATTAAGCGACTTACGCATAATTTAATCCTAATTTATGATGGTGACGCGGCAGGGATTAAAGCATCGTTCCGAGGAATTGATTTGATTTTGGCGCAAGAGCTGAACGCCAAAATAGTAGTTTTGCCCGATGGTGATGATCCAGATTCTTTTGCCAAAAAACATTCTGATACCGAAATTCAAGAATTTATCTCAAAAAATGCGGTAGATTTCATCAAGTTTAAAATTAAAATTTTAAGCGAAGAAGCTGGGAACGACCCGAGCAAACGAGCCGAAATGGTGGGGAGTGTTGTGCATAGTATCGCTTTGATTCCCAATTTGATTCAGCGAGAATTGTATGTGCGTGAGGCTTCGCATTTGTTGGATTTAAGAGAAGAAACACTTTTTAGACAATTAGGTGTTGAGCTCCAAAAAATTGCTAAAGAAAATCGAGGGGGCAGTTCGCAAGATTCGGTAGAAAATACTACGATTAAAATTGCTAAACCTGCCGATGAGCCTGTTTACAAAATTCAAGATAAAACAGCTCAGGTAGAAGAGCAAATTTTGGAGGTAATTTCTCTCTCTGAGGATAAAAAATACACTTTTCAATGTTTGGGTTCTGACAATAAAGATGAGTTCTATGAATCCACGGTGCTAGAGGAAGTTTTAGCCAATTTAGAAGAGGACGAAATGGAATTTTCTACGCCTTTTTACAAAGCACGATTGGCTGAAATTAGAAATCAATGGGAGGAAAAAGGCAAAATCGATGTGAGCGAATTTATGCGCCAATCCGATGAGCGTGTGGTGGCAATGTACACTAATTTCTTGACCGAAAAATATTTCCTTTCCGATTGGAAAAACCACGGAACGCATGTGCCTACTTTGGAAGAAAATACGCCTTTGCATACACAGCATTTAATGCTGACTTACAAAGTTTTAAACATAAAAAAACAAGCTCAGCGAGCAAAAGAGGAGCTCAAAAAAGAACTCGAACCAGCCGAACGCATAGCGGTGCTTAAAAATCTAATGTATTTAAAGCAAGTTTTAACCAAGGCTGAAATCTTGTTGGATAAAAGCGTTTAGCTATTCCAAATTTTCCAAGCCGCATCGGCTTGTTTTTCAAGCATTTCTAGTCCATTTTTGATACTGGCACCTTGTGCTTTAGCCAATTGCAGAAATTTAGTTTCGCTAGGATTATAGATTAAATCATACGCCAGATGCTGATTTGTGATGGCGTCGTAAGGCAAATCAGGGCATTTGTCTACATTCGGTGAAGTGCCAAGTGGTGTGCAATTCACGATGATTTTATATTCTTCGATGATTTCGGGCGTTAATTCATCATAGGTGAAATCGCCCTGGGAGCGGGATACGACTTTAAACGCAATCCCCAGTTCCGAAAATACATATTTTACGGCTTTAGATGCGCCACCTGTGCCTAAAATCAAGGCTTTGCGGTGATGTTCTTTTAATAATGGAGCGATTGAATCTCTGAACCCGATGACATCGGTGTTGTGTCCTATACATTTTCCATCTTTAAACTGAATGGTGTTTACGGCATTGATTTCTTTGGCAGCTCCTGTGATTTCATCTAAAAAAGGAATCACTTCTTGCTTGTAGGGAATCGTAACATTTAGTCCAGAAATTCCCGATTTTAATAGATTTTCTACTTCAGAAATTTCGGCTAAATCAAATAAATTGTATTCAGCAGTAATGTTTTCTCGCTCGAATTTGGCTTTAAAATATTTAGGCGAAAAAGAATAAGCGATGTTTCTGCCGATGAGTCCGTAAGTTTTAGATTCGTTTTTTTTCATACTTGTAAATCACTAAAATAGTTGCAATGCCTATCGCAATACAGATTAAATCCACGAAGAAATGCAGATTGATTTGTGGTAAATAGCGAGTATAGCCTATGAGATATCCCTGCGGATTGAGATCCTTGGTTTTCCAAGGCCAAGCGGCACCGAGCGAACCGATGATAAAGCCAATGAGCCAGCCGATGACGATGTCGTGATAATGTTTGAGCAAATACCCCATGAGCTTAGAAAAACTAATTAAACCGACAACCGAGCCAATGGTGAAAATCGCTACCAAGTACAGCATGTGTATGCGTTCTGCTCGCTCGGCAAGTGTTGCAGTGCCCAGCATGGCAAAATCTCCGTTGAAAATCGCTATGATTGTGTAAAATAAATTATTCACACAATCTACCAAAAGCAGGTTGTAGTTCCCGATGATGATGAGCATAAACGAGCCAGAAAAACCAGGCAATGTCATGCCCGAAACGCTGATGATACCGCAGAGAAAAATAAACCAATAGCTGTCGTTAGGTGCCATGGGCTCCATAAACGAAATCATAAGCCCAAGTGCAGAGCCTAAGAAAATTCCATAATATACAGGTTTTTTCCATTCCTTGATTTTGGTACAAACATAGAAAATGGAGCCTATGATGAGACCAAAAAAGTAGCTCCATACTTCGGTTTCTAAGCCCAGTCCGCCCTCGCTATGCGTGCGAATGAGGTAGTCGATGAGGAGGGAAATGGAGAAAAATGCCGATACGGAACCGAAATTTACTGAAAATTGGAATTTAAAATTGATGTAATCTAAAAACTTTTGAAAACGCCCAGAAAGCAATAATCTAAAGGCTTTGGTATTGATTTTTTGATAGGAATAAATCAATTCTTCATAAAAATTGGTTACAAGTGCAATCATTCCACCAGACACGCCAGGGATTTTGTTTGCGGTTCCCATCAATAAGCCTTTGAACCAAAGAATTAGATAATCAATAAAGTTTCGTTTATACATTTTTAGATTTTGCGATGTATTCGATAATGAAAATAATTAAAAAACCAACGACTCCAAACAAAATGGCAGAGATTAAGTGATTTTCTGCACCTGAATTTGCGAGCGAATAAATATTTGGGCTTACATTGCTCTCAATCAAAGAATTAATTTTACTAAAAGATTCGCTCGGCTGATTTTGTAAATACACCGAAAGACTTTTGTAATTTGGTGATAATTCGCTCATTAGCTTTTCGCCGTGTTCTTTGGTGTAAACAGTATCATTGATTTTCCATGGCCAAATTTTCCAAAGAGAGCCAATCAAAAATCCTGTGAGTACGCCCACGAGTGTGTTATGATGATTTTCTAATAAATAATTTAATAATTTTGAAAATGAAAGCAATCCAACACCCGCGCCTAAAACCACCACGAGAATTGTGCCGATTTCATGATTTCCAATCGCTGAAATAATCGTGGTGTAAGCACCTAAAAGCAGTAGGATAAAACTTCCAGAAATACCAGGCAAAATCATAGCACAAGCTGCCAAAGCACCCGATAAAAACAAATACAAGTAGCCACTTTGTGCGGCCAATGGCGGCGTGGTTGAAACATAGAAAATAGCAATAGTCCCAAGAATAATGCCCAAAATACTGCCTAAATTCCATTTTTTGACTTGTTTGCCCACATAGAAAATGCTGGCGACAATCAATCCAAAAAAGAAAGACCACAATTGGATAGGATAATATTGCAATAAAAAAGTAATGAGTTTGGCCAAAGACAAAATACTCGTTGCGATACCCGCAAGCAATACTACCAAAAAGTTTCCATTCACTTTTTGCCAAACTTCTTTGAAATTTCCTTTTAAAATATCTTTGAACAAAGCAGGCTTAATATTGCTGATACTCTGGATTAATTCATCATAAATTCCAGAAATAAAAGCAATTGTTCCGCCTGAAACGCCAGGTACTACATCGGCAGAGCCCATAGCGATGCCTTTCAGATAAATAAAAAGGTAGTCTTTAAAATTTCTCATGCTCTGTTCAGTTAGTTTTCTTCCACACGCTTGATGTCTACACCTATGGCTCTCAATCGTTTTTCGATGTCTTCGTAGCCACGATCGATTTGGTCGATGTTGTGAATGATACTTTTCCCTTGAGCTGCCACGGCTGCAATTAGAAGTGCAATCCCCGCACGAATATCTGGCGAAGACATATTGGTTCCTCGCAATTCAGTCTCGTGATTAAGCCCAATGACTGTTGCGCGGTGTGGGTCGCAAAGAATGATTTGCGCCCCCATGTCGATTAACTTATCTACGAAGAATAATCTACTTTCAAACATTTTTTGGTGAACGAGTACGCTACCTTTAGCCTGTGTAGCCACCACCAAAATAATACTCAACAAATCGGGCGTAAATCCTGGCCATGGCGCATCGGCAACGGTGAGGATAGAGCCATCCATAAAATGCTGAATTTTATAATTTTCCTGTGCAGGAATATAAATATCGTCGTTTTTTTTCTCTAATTGAATCCCCAGTTTTCTGAACATTTCTGGAATGATGCCTAGATGTTCCCAACCCACATTTTTGATGGTGAGTTCAGATTTAGTCATTGCGGCCAGGCCAATCCAGCTACCAATTTCAATCATATCTGGCAAGCAAGTATGCTCTGTACCATGGAGTTTTTCTACGCCTGTAATGGTGAGTAGATTGGATTTTATTCCTTCGATTTTAGCGCCCATATTCACAAGCATGGTACACAATTGCTGAATGTAGGGCTCGCAGGCTGCATTATAAATAGTTGTGGTGCCTTTGGCTAAAACTGCCGCTAAAACGATATTGGCAGTCCCTGTAACCGAGGCTTCTTCCAAAAGCATATAAGTACCCTTTAATTTCTCATCCTTAGGAATTTCTAAAGTATAAAAATCGTCGTTTTTGTGGAAATTGTATTGTGCGCCTAATTCAATAAAACCTTGAAAGTGCGTGTCTAACCTTCTACGACCAATTTTATCGCCTCCAGGTTTTGGCATGTAAGCAAAACCAAATCGTGCGAGCAGCGGTCCCATAAGCATTACAGAACCCCTAAGTGCTGCGCCATCTGCCTTAAATTCAGGAGATTTAAGATAGGCTAAATTTATATTTTTGGCATGAAAAGTAAAGTCGCCTTTTCCGTTTTTTTCTACACGAACATTTAGATTTTTAAGAATTTCTATCAGGCGGTTTACATCACGAATATCTGGCAAATTTTTGATACGAACAGGCTCATCGGTTAGGAGCGTTGCACACAAAATTTGTAGGGCTTCGTTTTTAGCACCTTGTGGAGTGATTTCTCCGTGCAGTTTTTTTCCACCATTGATTTCAAATATAGCCATGGGCAGTGAGGTTGTTTTTAAAATAGATTAAAATATTATTTTTTCTTTTTATTGTTTTTCCAGTATTTTTTTCTTTTGGTAAAAACTCTTTTTTCATTCATAGTAGTGGCTAAATCTTTGGTTGAAGCTAAATTAATGTTGTGCTCAGATTTGGCTTCCAATTCATCTACATCAATTTTTCCACCAGAAAGATCTTTAAGCTCCTTGTAAATTACGGCATCTTCCACAGTGTCTTTGTTCCAAACAAGGTAGCTTTTCTTCATTTGATTGGCAATGGCTTTCACTAAGCCTAATTTTTTATCATCATCTTCCCATTTGCTGGCGACTTCGATCATTTTTTTAAGATTTCTACCATAGTATCGGTATTTGCCGTTGAATCCAGGGTATGGAATAGGTCTAGGTTTTGAGTTTAGTTCCACTTCGGTAGGGATAGGGAAGGGTGAATCTACATCTAAATTAAATTCAGCCATGATAAATAATTGATCCCACAATTTATGCTGAAAATCTGGAATATCTCTTAAATGAGGATTGAGGTTACCCATCACGGCAATAATCATTTGTGCAAATTCATTTCGCTCATCTTTATCGGTGATAGTTTTACAATAATCTACCATTCGCTGGATATGTCTACCATATTCTGGAATGATTAAATTTTTTCGTTCTGTATTGTATTGCATGTTGCTTAAATTCAATAAAAAATGGATTTTAGACTCTACGAGTAGAATCGGTGTAAAAGTATTGATTTTTGTGCGTAATAACAAAGATTAGGGTTATTAATATTTTGTTATTGCTTGAAAAAAATGCCTATTAAAAAGAAATTTGTTAAGCCTAAAATAGATGACTTAGGAAAAGTTTTTTTACTTTTGGAGCTAGAAATAAAATTAAAGTATGGCACAGCAAGAAGATGCGTTGAAAAATGTGATAAGTCACGCAAAAGAATATGGTTTTATTTTTCCGTCGAGTGAAATTTACGATGGGTTAGCCGCAACCTATGATTATGGGCAAAATGGGGTTCAACTCAAAAATAATATTAAAGAATATTGGTGGAAAGCCATGGTGCAGCTCCACGAAAACATTGTGGGGATAGATGCCGCAATTTTTATGCACCCTACCACTTGGAAAGCTTCTGGACATGTGGACGCTTTCAACGACCCAATGATCGATAACAAAGATTCTAAAAAGCGTTATCGCGCCGATGTTTTGGTAGAAGAACACATTGCTAAAATTGAGGCTAAAATTGAAAAAGAAGTAACCAAGGCAGCAAAAAGATTTGGGGAAAGTTTTGACAAAGAAATGTATTTGCAAACCAACCCGAGAGTGCTTGGCTACAAAGAAGAAATCGAGAAAATAAGCAAAAGATTGGGCGATTCTTTGACCAATAACGATTTGGCAGATGTCAAAGCTTTGATTGAAGAATTAGGCATTGTGTGTCCTATCAGCGGTTCGCGCAACTGGACAGATGTTCGCCAATTCAATTTGATGTTTGGCACTAAGCTAGGTTCTACGGCAGATTCAGCATCTACACTTTATTTAAGACCAGAAACGGCTCAAGGTATTTTTGTAAACTTCTTGAATGTTCAGCGTACAGGACGCATGAAGATTCCGTTTGGTATTGCGCAAATTGGTAAAGCCTTTAGAAATGAAATCGTTGCACGCCAATTCATCTTTAGAATGCGCGAGTTTGAACAAATGGAAATGCAATTTTTCATTGCGCCAGGCACCGAAATGGCAGCTTACGAAGAATGGAAAAATAAGCGTTTGCAATGGCATTTAAATTTAGGTTTAGGCGAAGACAATTATCGTTTCCACGATCACGAAAAATTGGCTCACTATGCCAATGCCGCAGCTGATATTGAGTTTAAATTCCCATTTGGATTTAAGGAATTAGAGGGGATTCACTCAAGAACAGATTTCGATTTGAGCAATCACCAAGAGTATTCAGGTAAAAAGATTCAATACTTTGATCCTGAAAGAAAAGAAAGCTATGTGCCGTATGTTTTGGAAACTTCAATTGGGCTAGATCGTATGTTTTTGGCGGTATTCTCAAAAAGTTTACAAACTGAGGATTTAGCCGATGGTAGCCAGCGTGTGGTTTTAAAATTGCCACCAGCCTTGGCGCCGATTAAAGCCGCTGTCTTACCATTGGTGAAAAAAGACGGATTGCCAGAATTAGCACAAAAAATCGTAGACGAGCTGTCGTTTGATTTCAATGTAGAATACGACGAAAAAGACAGTATTGGAAAACGCTACCGCCGTCACGATGCGATAGGTACGCCGCTTTGTATCACAATCGATCACGATTCGTTGGAAGACAATGCAGTAACCATTAGAGATCGCGACACTATGGAACAACAGCGTGTGAAAATCGATGAATTGTCTTCGATTTTAGATCAAAAAGTAAGTATGAAATCTTTACTTAAAAAATTGAAATAATACTATTTTTCAATCATATAAAAATCCCGATAATTCTAAATTATCGGGATTTTGTTTTTTTATCAAAAATCGGAATTTACAGGATTTCGATTTTGTCTAAATCTGCAAATTGATTTTCGTCGTTTTCGATTTTGATACTATTTTTAAATCCTTTTTTCAAAGGAATTTTAAGCGATAATTTGCCACCATTGGGAGCCTCTCGAAATTCGATTTTGTAAGATTTTCCGCCATTTACACTTAAAGTGGCAGTGCTTGGCTCTTTTGCAAAATAATGAATTACTACTTCACGAGTCTGATTTTTAGGGCTAAAGATTTTTCTAAACTCAATGTAGTTTCCAGCCGTTCCGCCCAAATTGGTGACTAAGGCATGGCGAGAGGCTTTTTCGTTGAAAGCATGCTTGGCTTGGTTGGGTAAAACCTTGGTGTTCTGGGTTAAATTATAATTATGCAAATAAGCATATTCCGCTTCGTAAGTATATTTTGGCGCAAATTCCCCTTTTAGTTTAAGCGCAACAACGCCGTGCGGTGGCACCCAAACTCCAATGCGATTGTGTTTCTTGCCAGGGATGTCTTTGTGTCCCCATAAATCTCTGAGCGAAACACCACCTTTTAATTCTAAATCGCTGAAATTAAACCAAATGATTTCTTTTTTCTTAGTTCGGTTAAATAAAACTAAGGCACACTCACCGCTATTGATTCCATTTAATTTTTTGCTCCAAACTTGTAAAGGATTTTTGTAATTAGAGATTAATTTTCCTTGTTCGGTCATGTCTTGATTCACGGCAATAATTTCGGTGTTGGAAATTACTTTAAGCGTTTCGTCCGAAATTTGAGATAAATCGTTTCCGAGCATTAAAGGCGAGGTCAAAATACTCCACATACTCATTTGTGCTTTGTCTTCTTCGTAGCTTAATCCTCTGCCAATCTGCAACATATCCATATCGTTGTAGTGTCCAGGGCTCATGTACGGAGCCAAAAATGTGTTTAAATCCACAATTTCTGTCATGCTGTGAAATGTGTTGGCAATGTCGCCCGAAATACGCCAAGAATCGGCAAGGCTAGTAACCCAAGAGCCAGGGAATTGCCAGCGGCAGACATTAAATCCGATTTTTCTAGAGCTTATGGAATCAAGCGTTTTCTTGATGAGCGTGTAATGTTGCTCTTCATCTAATTTTAAATCTTGCTGACTTGCGCCGCAATAATCCACCTTGATGAAATCAAACTTTAAATCATTGATGAAATATTCCAAATCTCGTTTTTCGTTTTGGTATAGACCTGTGCCCACGCCACCTTTGTCTTTGTCCCAAATAGAAGCGCAAGTGTTTGGTCCTGCATCAGAATAAATCCCTGCCTTAAGTCCTTTGCTTTGAATGTATTCCGAGATAGGCTTTAGTCCGTCGGGAAATCTATTTTGTTGATATTGATATTGCCTTCTGCGTCACGCCCATCAAAAAAACCATCGTCTATATTGATGTATTGGTATCCAATTTTATTCAGCCCGAGTTTCACGAGATAATCGGTCTGGCGTTTGATAATTGAATCCGAAATATGGTTTCTATAATTGTTCCAGCTTGCCCAGCCCATGATTGGGGGAGAAGGTTGCGTGTTTTTTTGTCCCCAACAGAACGAGCCTGCGAGACCTAAAATTAAAGCAAATTTTTTCATATTTTTATTTATTATTTTTTCTGATTATAAAGATGTTCAATCATTTTTTTGTACGCATCGCTCAGCGGAATATTTCGTCGTTTCATGGTGTTCTCTGCTGAGTCAAATACTTGCTGAAGTTTTAATTTTGGACCATTTCGTTTGCCACTAAAGCTAAACATCGGTACTTTTCTTGGCGTAAATCCTTCGGTGAAAATATTGCTAAATCCTTCAATCACCGTTCCCGTATTGATTTTAGAATTAATCGCCAATTTGGTGTGGTCGCCGATGAAAACACCACAAAATTGTAATCCAGTTTCGGTATATTTGTTTTCCGTGTAGTCCCACAAATCCACGGTGCCGTAATCATTTCTCAGGTTAGACGCATTGGTGTTAGCGCCCAAATTGCACCATTCGCCCACCACGCTGTTGCCAAGGTAGCCATCGTGTGCTTTGTTACTAAAACCATTGAAAATCACATTTTTAATTTCTCCGCCCACTTTGCAATGTGGTCCTATGGTGGTGTCTCCATAAATTTTGGCTCCCATTTTTATCGCAGCCTTTTCGCAAAGCGCAAGTCCGCCACGAATGACAGAACCTTCCATAATTTCGCTGTTTTTGCCTAAATAAATCGGTCCTTCGGAAGCGTTGAGCGTAGCAAAAGTGATTTTGGCACCTTCTTCCACAAAGATGTTTTCTCGACCGATGACTTTGTTGCCAGACGGAATTTCTGCGCTTTCGCGATCTTTGGTAGCCAAAGCAAAATCAAATAGAAGTGCCTGCTGATTATTCATAAACAAATCATACGGACGATTGATTTTTAGCTGTTTTTCAGCTAATTGAATTTTGGCTAAATTTTTTTTGTCTTGAAATTCATCCCAGCTGCCACGAAATCCTAAACATTCGGAATTTCCCCAAATACCTTGTTGCGGTTTTAAATTTTTAAGCCCGACAATCAAATCGTGCGAAGGGAAAAATGTGGAATTGATGAACAAATTGTCTTGTTCGAGCGTGAGCGGATACAAATCCTGAAGATAATCCGCAGTGAGGCAGGAGATAGAAGTGGAGAAAAGTTTTTCCCATCGCTCTCTAAAAGTGAAAATCCCCATGCGCAAATCACCAAAAGCCTTAGTGAAACACAATGGGTACATTTGTTTTTCGTTGTGGGCAAACAAAACAAGGTTCATAATTTTATCATTAAAATTGCATTGCCTAAGGTACTATAAAATTATGAATTTTGTGTAATGATTTTTATCTTGAAGCAATGGGGCTACAAACGAAAAAAGCCTTGCTAGGCAAGGCTCAAAAAATTATTTATTATGAGAAAAATTATTTCTTTTGGAATTTTTTATATTTGTTCATGAATTTATCTACACGACCAGCGGTATCAACAAGCTTCATTTTACCTGTATAGAATGGGTGTGAAGTAGAAGTAATCTCTAATTTGATTAAAGGGTACTCTACGCCATCGATTTCGATAGTTTCTTTTGAAGCTGCGGTAGATCTTGTGATGAAAGTTTCATCGTTACTCATGTCTTTAAACGCTACCAATCTGTAATCCTGTGGATGTATATCTTTTTTCATGACTTAAAATCTATTTCTTGAATTGGACTGCAAACTTAAGGATAATTTTTTAATCTGCAAAAAAATAATTAATTATATTTGTAACAAATATACTCAATCATGGAAAAACATCGTTGTTCTATCAATATATCCTTCCTTTTGTCCTTGTTGTCTTTAGCCTTGTTTATGGGCTGTAGAAAGGATTTCGATTTTGAGCCCAGCATTGCAAATTTAAAATTTTCAGAAGATAATGTTTTACTCAATCCTGTGCTAAATTTCTCGAATTCAAAGACTTATTTAGTAAAAGTGTACAACACAGGCAACTCAGATATCGAGATTCCTAGCATTTATTTAAAGAAAAAAGAAGCATCGTATTACAGAATCAATGTAGATGGGCGTGCGGGATTTGAGTTTAGCAATGTGGCGTTGAGAGCCAAAGATAGCCTTACGATTTTCCTGAGCTTGGCGGCAGAAAAGCCTTCGGTGGATTTGTATAAAGACCAAATCGTATTTAAAGATTTAAATCAGACCAAGGAAATCAATCTTTTAACGCTGATAGCAAAAGCTAAATTTTATAATCCCGAAAAAGGGCAAGAAAACTTATTTTTAAACGAAAATACTACTTTTAATAAAGATATGTACCATGTCATCAGCGCGAATTTGGTTGTGGCAGAAGGTGAAAAATTAAGCATAGAAGCGGGGACTAAAGTTTTGTTTTACGAAAATGGAGCTTTGACTACTGCACCAAATGCTGCGCTGGAAATCAAAGGAAATATGGAATCTCCCGTGGTGTTTAAAACCTACAAAAATGAGCCAAAATACGATTCTATTCCTTCGCAATGGAAAGGGCTAAACATAGGAAAAGGCAGTAAATTATCAATAAATTTCGCCGAAATCATTGGAGCCGAAAACGCATTGAATATTGAAGAAGACGTACAAGCGACTATTAAAAATACCAAAATCTATAATTCGGGCATCAATGCCATTGAAGCAAACCACGCAACGATAAAAGCTGAAAATTTGGTAATAAACAATGCGTCGAAAAACGGAATTATGCTTAAAAATGGCGGAAATTATGAATTTTCGTTCACTAGCATTGCCGATTTTTGGAGCGCGGGCTCGTGGGGAATGGGCGAGAATTTGCCGATGTATGCGAGCAATTATTTGAGCACGGACGGAAAAGAAACCGCTAATCCTTTGACTCTGAAAATCAATAATACTATATTATATGGTAATGCAAGCAACGGGCTTCAGCTTGATTTGAAAGATGCAATCGCCAATTCTATCGAAATCAGAAATTCTTTGATTAAAAACGACAATCCGAAAACGCTGAATGTAAGCGCACCGATGTTCAAAGACATAATCACTGAAAATCCGAATTTTAAAAACACGCATTTCTTTTCTCCAGATTTGGGCTTGAATGATAATTCGCCAGCTTTGGGCAAAGGAAATCCTGCAGATGTAAAAAATAGTCCGCTCACGATTGAAGGAAAGCATAGAGCTACCCCTCCAAATATAGGTGCGTATTAATCAATAAATTTATCGTATTCAAGCAAAAGTTTTTTCAAGGTATTTTTCTTGATTCCGTTTTTGGATTCAAAATATAAATCAATCAAAATATCATTTTTAGGGCGATTATAATTAAATAATGAGTCTAAAATATGATTGTATGAATATTCGCTGATATGTAGTGAGTGTATTTTTTGTTTGCTTGAATCTATTTCAAATGTTTGATTCCCATCATGATTGAAAGAGATTTCTTCGATTGTAAGATTGTAGTCTTTTTCGTTTTTGATGAAATCATCATTTTTAAAGAAAGGTACACAAACAATAATTAAAGCGAAAAAATTCCATAAGCTATGTAGCAAAATACCACTGATGAAATTGAAGCGTATACGGATAAAGGCAATCAAGAATCCTCCAAAAATTTGTGTGGAAACAATTAGCGGCGCCAAAATATAGAATAGCGTAGAGTTGTTTTCGTAATTGCTAATATGTATTAAACCAAAGCTTATCGTGGAAAAATAAACAAGGTGTTTAAAGATTCTATCCCATTTGTTTCTTGAAATAAAAAAATGGTAGAATTTGCGATATTTGAGCCAAAGTCTAAAAATAATTTCTTCTGACAAGGGAGCAAAAACCGAGTATAGAAACAATTTAACCCAAAAAGTATTCTGGCTGTATATGATTCTTGGTTCCATTACCATAGGTTCCACTTTGTCTAGCAATAGAATTAGTGGTTCATAGAACACTAGGTTAATAAGAATATCAATGAGCAATACGATAAAAAGATATCGTAAATTTTTAGCCAAAGAATAATGGCCAATTCTTTGGTCTGTAGGATTTTTGATAAATTCTACAATTTCAAAAAATATCTTTTTCATGAATTTTTTAATCTTCGTCCCAAGTAGCGTTTGAGTAGGTACGCCATTTTTCGAGCAACTGTGTCATGTCTTCTGGCACAGGCGATTCAAAATCAAGCTGCTCGCCCGTTACGGGATGCTCAAAGCCTAGAGTTTGGGCATGCAAGGCTTGGCGCGGACAAACTTGAAAGCAGTTTTGCACGAATTGCTTGTATTTGGTAAAAGTTGTCCCTTTTAAGATTTCGTCGCCACCGTAGCGTTCATCGTTGAAGAGCGTATGCCCGATGTGTTTCATGTGTGCGCGAATCTGGTGCGTGCGTCCAGTTTCTAATTTACACTGAACCACGGTGATATAGCCCAATCGCTCCAAAACTTTGAAATGCGTAACGGCATGTTTCCCCTGCGAGCCATCTTCAAACACAGCCATTTGCATACGATTATTGGGATTGCGACCGATGTGTCCCACGATGGTGCCTTTGTCTTCTTCGATATTGCCCCAAACAATTGCCGTGTATAATCGGCGAGTGGTGCGATTGAAAAATTGTTTGGCTAAATGGTCCATGGCGTATTCCGTTTTGGCAATCACAAGCAGTCCGCTCGTGTCTTTGTCGATTCGGTGTACCAATCCTGGCCTTTCCAATTCGGCAGTGAGCGATGGGAGATTATCGAAATGATATTTTAAGGCATTTACCAATGTCCCCGAATAATTGCCATGCCCAGGATGAACGACCATACCGGGCGATTTGTTCACAACAATTATGCTCTCGTCTTCATAAACGATATCCACAGGAATATTTTGCGGAATTACTACATTTTCTCGTGGTGGATAGCTAAGCACGACTTTTACTTCATCGCCCGCTTTTACACGATAATTTTGTTTTACAGCTTCGTCGTTTACAAGAATATTGCCTGCTTTGGCTGCTTGCTGAATTTTATTTCGAGTAGCATTTTCGATGAAATTCATGAGAAATTTATCCACGCGCAAAGGCTGCTGTCCCTTGTCGGCAGTAAATTTATAGTGCTCATATAATTCGTCTTCTTCTTCCGCTGGCTCGTATGCCTCTTGATGTTCTTTCATAGGTTAATCGATACTAATTCCAGTAGTGTCAATCTTTGGTTTATGGTGAACAGGAGCATTTGTTTTTTCGCGTTTTTTAAGATTGTTTTTCGCAGCTTCGTCGTATTTAATCTGATTTCTAATCTCTTCAGGTAAATCATTAATTCTGATTTGTTTAGACTTTTGAACAGACTTGTAGTATAAGGAATCCTCTCCTTTGATACTTCTACGGAATACGATGTCAAGCGAATCGGTTTGCGGCTTTAGCTCAGAAAGCATTTTGGTGGAAAGCCAAATAGAGATGGGTCTACCTTCATCGTATGTATCCGTGTCAGGCGGGTCTTGGTACACAACAGTTCCGTTAATGGTGTCTAATTCAGAGCCAAAGAAATTAATTTTACCTAATTCAAAATAATGTTCTAAAATAGTAGCTCTAGCTTCTTGCAGCGTCATCCCAATTAAGTTTGGTACAGGCATATCTAAATCAAAACCTTTACCCAAAACTAAATCTACCACACTTCCCCTTGGTAAAAAAGTACCCGCAGGAATCTCTTTGCCATTGAATAGAACTTTAAGCACCGCATCTTTTGCTGGGTCTTTTACATAAAGGGTGTCTCCCACCACAAAATGCCTCATCGAAAGCTGAGTGAAGGCTAATCGTTTACTTTTGTCGATCAAGTTAGGTAGGGGTACAGGCTGCCAAGTTCTTGGGTTTGATTTAATAAAGATTCTACGCCCAGGTTTTACGGTAGAGCCCGCAATAGGGTAGAAATCCAAAACCGCAAAAGGTTTGAAATTTTCGGAGTATTTCACACTATCCACTGAATATTCAAGGCCTAAATCGTCGAGCGTTTTCATTGCTTGCTGGATATTCATTTTAGATAAATCTGGCACTTTCACCTCCACATTGTGATTGGTATAGTCGTTTAACCAATTGAAAGTGAAATACCAAAGGCCTACAAGTAATCCCGCGCCGATTAAGACATTAAGCCATAGTTTCCAGCTGATAAGTGCTTTTAGAAAATTCATATTTATTAATATTCAATGTGCAAATATAAACAATTCATTTATAAGATTTAAAAAGATGTGATTTTTATACATCTCCAAAGGTGTTCATATCTACTTTTGGTTTTTCTTTGGTTTCTTTGTTTTCAGGTGTCAAAATTAAGCCCAAAAGCATGATGAGCATCGATAGCAAAATTACGATTAAAAGCACTTTTTCATTCACAAAATCATTGCTCATGGCAAGTGGCAGATCAAGGAAAAGCAAAATCGTAATCAATCCGCGTGGTGCAATGCTTGCGGTAGGCAAAATGTTGCGTGGCTGTGTGGCTGCAAAATATCCAAATCGTACAAAAAAGATAATTCCAATAATCGCTAGACCAAATAAATAGGTAGCCGTGTTGGTAAACATATCCAATGTTATATTAAACCCAAAAAATAGGAAGAACCCCGTACGGATTAAAAATGTAGACTCTGCCGTGAGCAAATGAAACTCGTGCAAACCTTCATTCACTTTTTTGGTCGGAATGTATTTTTTAAACTTATCGGGCAGCATATCGCGCGTATTTGCCATGAATAATCCAAAGAAGAAAATGATAATCAATGCCGAAAGATGGAATTTTTTGGCAATAACATACGCTAGGATTAATAAGGCTAAAATCAAGAAAAATTTGACATTATGCGATATTTTTTCAATTAAAGTGAAAAGAATGTAAATTACTATAAACGAAACAATTACTACGATAATCATTTCTAGTATTAGGGAGCCAAACGATCCTATGGTAATGGATTTTGCTACTTCGTAAGGTTCTCCATTGGGATCTACGATGTGAGGTTTTAAAAAATAAAAAAGGACAATCCCTAAAATATCTGAAAAAGTAGATTCGTACACGACAAATTCTTTGTCTTTTTCAATAAGTCCTGCTGCGCTAGGTATCGCCACCGCACTACTGATGATGGCAAGCGGTGTTACTTCCAGCATAGCGTTTAGGAATGGAACGTCTAGCCAGTATTTTACCAAAAAAGCTAATCCTGTAGCCGTGAGTAATAAAATGACTAGTGCCGAGATAAATCCTTTGATGATGATTCCCTTTTTTTCTTTGTTGATTTTGAGTTCTAGCGCTCCCTCAAGCACGATTAAAATCAGCCCAATAGTCCCGAAGGTAGGGATGATTTTATCTAAATAAGGGATATGGTAATGAAAACTATCGGCTAAAAAACGAAGCCCAATCCCCGTCGCAATCAATAGGATTACAGAGGGGAATTGGGTGTTTCTTGCTATAGTATCAAATAAATAGGAAAATATAATAAGGATGGACATTCCGCCCATGATTAAATATATATCCATCAGAGATATTTTAGAATTTGGTAGTTGCAAGTTGAGCCATCTCCACGATAACATCAGTGGCTTTTTCCATAGATTCGAGTGTTACATACTCAAAACGGCTGTGGAAATTTTGTCCGCCCGCAAAGATGTTAGGGCAAGGCAAACCTTTGTAAGAAAGTTGCGCTCCGTCTGTTCCTCCGCGGATTGGTTTGATTAAAGGTTTGATGTCAAGGTTCTTCATGGCTTGCTCTGCTAGTTCAACAATGTACATCTTGTCTTGTATGTGCTGAACCATGTTGAAATATTGGTCTTTGATAGTGGTGATTACACGCTCTTCGCCCAATTCATCATTTATTTGTTTTGTAATATTTTGAAGCATTTTTTTGCGGACTTCAAATTTTTCCAAATCATGGTCGCGAATGATTAATTCTAAATTCACTTCGTCTACATCACCGCAAACATAAGTTTGATGGAAGAAACCTTCTCGCCCTTCGGTGCGTTCTGGCACTTCGTTTTCTGGAAGCAAATCCCCAAATTTTCTATACAAATGCAATGCATTTACCATTTTGCCTTTGGCGTAGCCTGGGTGAACCACTTTTCCCACGAATTTCACTTTAGCTCCCGCAGCGTTGAAGTTTTCATACTCCAATTCACCTACAGAACTTCCGTCCATGGTATAAGCGAAATCTGCACCAAATTTCTCAACATCAAATAGATGCGCACCTTTTCCCACCTCTTCGTCTGGAGTGAATCCTACCGCAATGCGTGGTCTTGGAATTTCAGGGTGAGCGATGAGATATTCCACTGCCGTTACGATTTCTGCAATACCCGCTTTGTCATCTGCTCCAAGCAAAGTAGTCCCATCGGTAGTGATTAAAGTTTCGCCCTTATATTCAGCCAATTCAGGAAATTCAGAAACACGCAAAACAATGTCTTCTGCTTTGTTTAGCACCACATCTTTTCCGTCGTAATTTTCCCAAATTTGAGGGTTTACATTTTCTCCGCTGAAATCTGGCGAAGTGTCAAAGTGAGCGATGAAACCAATCGTCGGCAAATTTTTGTCCTGATTGCTTGGTAAATATCCCATTACATAAGCATGGTCGTCGATGCTTACATCTTCTAGCCCAAGCTCTTCCAATTCATTTTTAAGGTATTTTGCCAAATCCCATTGGCGTTCAGTACTAGGGATTTGCTCTACATCTGGCTCACTGGTTGTGTAAACCTTGGTGTATCCTATAAATCTTTCAAGTAATTTTTTACTCCATTTAGCATCCATAGATATAAATTTTTTGTAAAAGTAGTAATTTTAAATTACATTTAGCCAAGATTTAAGCCATTAAATTATTTATGATAAATATTACCGAAAGTCCTACCGAAGCAATTTCTTCTTTGCTGAAAGTATCAAATGCAAGAGATTGCATTTCCTATTGTAAATCACTTTTTAGTGTGAATTTCAATTATTTAGATATTGAAGTGAGCCAAGGTAATTATCCAGAATTTAAGCCTTTTTTGATTGATTTGAAAGCCCAAAAATCGGATACACAAATTTGTGTAAAAGTTACAACACTTAATTTCTTAGAAAAATTAATTTTAGATGAATTTGGGGATTATTGGCTTTTGAGTTTAGATGAATTTTTAGCCAAAAAATCATTTTTTGATGATTTTTTGAAATCACACAAATCTTTAGCCCCCAAAATAATGCTTGTAGTGCCGTTTTCTTTTTTTAAGTCCAAAGAATCTAAGCAGTTATTACACCAAATTTCAGATTTGAAAATAACTAAAATTCGCATTTTGGAAGACGAGAAAAATCAGCTTTTAAACGATTTTGAAAAGGTTTTGCAAATGATTGAAAATCAGAATTTTGAATATTTTTGGCAATTGATAGGCAAAACTGAAAATCTGTATGACAAAATGGAGAAGTTATACACCCTTGGTGCGCGGAATTTTGTAGGTTGTTTGCATGGTTTGCAAAATCATATCCCAACAGAAAAACTCATTAGTTTTGCCCATGCACACCGTGAGCCAATCAGTATTAAAACTTTAGCGTTTGAGTATGCTTACAATCGGGCATTATATTTGTTTAGCAAGTAATAATTTGCATAAAATCAAGATAAGCATTACTTTAGTGCGTTTAAAATAGAACCAAAATCAATGAAAAAAATAGGATTTTTAGTGATTTTAATGAGTTCTGTAGCTTTTGCTCAGCAGAATTTTATTAAGGTAAATAACTCACAAATCAGCGTAAAAGAGTTTAAACAAAAGTATAAAAATAATATTGAGGCAGAGGGTGTTGCCAATGCGATCAAAGATTATGTGGGCTACGAGCTTATGCGTCAAAAAGCTTTGGACGAAAAGGCGGATACAACCTATTATTACAAGCAATTGTATCAAAATAATTTAGAAAATTATGTGCGTTCGTTTTGGGACAGTTTGCTCATTGCCAAAGGAAAAGAATTCAAAATTCCTGTAGATTCACTCAACGACCAGCAAAAGAAAAATGTAATCAACAATTTATTGTTATACCAAAATTTGCAACAATTGAAAGTAGATTCCGCAGCAATCGTTCAAGTGAATAAAGCACTTGGAGAAAATTATTTAAATACTACCAAAAAAACTAATTTCAAAGGCAATAAAGCGATTTTTACTACACCTACGGGTAAATTTTCACAACAAGATTACATTAAAATGCTCAATGAAGTAAAAGGTGGAGATGTGAAAAAGAAAAATCTATCTGAGTTGATGAAAAACGGGTACTATTTAGTGAGAGATAAATTTTTGTTGGAGGATATAAAAAATCATTTAGGAAAATATTATCCAGCCTATCAACGCCTTGCCGATGATTTAAGAAATACAATTCTTATCAATTATTTTATTGAAAAAAATATTTATCACAAAGCAGATCAAGACCAGGCGGGAAAAAAAGCGTATTTAGCCAAAAATCAAGTGCAATACACTTGGCCAGAACGCTATGAATTAAACATTTTTAGGTATGTGAATGAGCCAGATGCTAAACAAGTAATGAAATGGCTAAAACAAGGAAAATCAGCTGATTATATTGATAAACAGTATGCTGATCAATGGGTAGGGAATCAACCAAAAGTATTTCATAATGAGGGCTTTTTCTTGATTACTTCGCCTGAGCTCGGAAAATTAAACCCAAACGAAAAAGTGCAAAAATCCACTTTTCGTAATGCGCCAGCGGTGATTCAAATCGTGCGTTTGGTGCCCCCAACACCGATGACGGTGGAAGAGGCGGGCAACACATTGCGAGATGATTACCGAAGCCACTATTTTGATAAGGTGATGGCAGATTTGAGAAAAAATGCTCAAGTAGAAATTCCTGCAGATTTGAAATAAATGATGAGAGATTTAGTAAAATTATTGTTGATTTCGTTTGTGTTTTTTGCTTCCTGCAAAAATTCCGATTCGGGCGAGTGGGTGGCAAAATACAAAGATTCCGAATTGCCAAGCAGTGAATTAAAAAGCGTGATTCCCGTTGGAGCAACGGCAGAAGATAGCACGAAATTGGCTCAAAATTACATCGATAATTGGCTGAAGGCTAAAGTTTTAATGGAAAGCAGCGAAGATATTTTGTCTAAAGACCAGCTGCTCGATATCGATGTGAAGGTGGAAAGCTATAAAAATGATTTAATTTTAAACGAAATCGAAGAACAATGGCTGGCAGAGAATCCGCCTAAAGAACCAACGGAAGCCGAAATTGAAGCGTTTTATCAAGAAAATCCTGCGATAATTCCTGTGAAAAACACAATTCTGGAATATCAGTTCATCGCCGTGAATCCAGACCAAGTTTCGGAGGTGAAAAAATCGATGAGGCAAGGAAGCCCCGAGGCGATGCAACCGCTTAAAAATTTAGCCAACGAAAATAAATTTACCGCTCAATTAGAGGGCAATGAATGGATTGATTGGAAAGATTTTTTAAAATTAATGCAGCTGTCGCCCGATACGCCACAAAGTCGTTTTTTGCAAAAAGATCAAGTATTTGAAATTACACAACAAGCAAAGGTAATTGTGCTTAAAATTTCTAACTTTGCCACCGAAGGGCAATCTGCACCAATTGGCTATGCAAAAAGAGCCCTAAAAAATATTATATTAAATAAAAGAAAGCTAAATTTGCTTTCTCAAAAAAAAGAAGAATTATACCAAAAAGCAATATATGATAAAGAAATTGAACGCAAATAAATTATGGATAGCACTTTTATGTGCCTTGCCAGTGATTAGTTTTTCGCAAAGCCATAAAGTAGATGGTGTAGAAGCTGTAGTGGGAAATGAGATTGTCTTGCAATCAGATATTGATCGTGATTATGAAATTGCGAAACAAAACGGACAAACTTTTCCAGATAAATGTAGCTTTCTCAACAATATGCTGGTACAGAAAATGGTGCTCAATCATGCGAAAAATGATACATTAGTCAAAATTGCAGATGATAGAATAAAAGCGAGAGCCGAGGCCGTTTTAGAGGATTTTAGAAGTCGTGCAACCGATGCGCAATTATTGCAAGTATATGGTGTTAAAACTATACCAGAGTTAAAAAATATTCTCGAAAATATTGTGCGAGAAAACGCTTTGATTGAAACTAAAAAATCAATGATTGATGAGAATGTAGATGCCTCGCCAGAAGATGTGAAGAATTTCTTTGAGAAAAACAAAAGCGAGTTGCCAAGAGTAAACGAAGAAGTTGAGCTTGCGCACATCATCATTTACCCTGAAATTACCGAAGCGCACAAACAACAAATCATCGATTCGTTGAAGCAAATCAAAAAAGATATTGAAAACGGGGAAAGTTTTGCGACCAAAGCCACTTTGCTCTCACAAGATCCAGGTTCTGCAAGCCAAGGCGGATTGTACAAAAACATCAAAAGGGGGAAATTCGTTCCAGAGTTTGACGCCGTAGCCTTCAACCTAGAAGAAGGACAAATTTCCGATCCCGTAGAAACAGAATTTGGCTATCACATCATTAAATTAGACAAGCGATTGGGACAAGCCATCGATGTTCGTCATATTCTATTGGTACCAAAACCTACGCAAGCGGAAATCGATTCGGCTAAAGTGAAATTAGAGAAAATTAAGCAGGATATCAAATTAGGAAAAATCACATTTAAAGAAGCCGCTTTGCAAAATTCTGTGGATAAGTACACAAGATTTAACGGAGGAGTGCTTACCAATCCACAAACGGGCGAAGACCGCTTTGAGCGTAGTAGCTTGCCATACAACCAAGTATATGCTTTGGCGGGATTGCAAAAAGGCGACATCAGTGATATTTTTGAATCTGAATACAAAAACAAAAAAGTGCTTTCAATCCTTCAATTAATCGATGTGATTCCTGCACACCAAATTAGTCTAAGCACGGATTATACAAGACTCAAGAACTACACTCTACAACAGAAAAAACAAGAAGTTTTGTACGACTGGATTCGCAAAAACTTACCAAATACTTACATTAAAATCGGAAAAGATTACCAAAATTGTAATTTTGAATTCAACTGGTTGAAGAAATAAGATGAAAGATTGTTAAAGAAAAAAGAGGCTCCTTCGAGTCTCTTTTTTTTATGCTAAAAAATATAGCTAAATATCATTTTTTTATAATAGTAAAACTCAGTGGGGGAAGGCTCATAATACGCTCAACGGGGCATTCATTCCAAATGTCGTATCCTTTTAATTGTAGTGGTATGAATTCTAAATCGATGGTATCGGTATGGTTGTTAAAAGCGATGAGGTATCGCTCATTACCTCGTTTTCTTTGAACAATTAATAAATCTTGATCGGTGTATAGAAAACGAGTGGTACCTTTGTTTAAAACTTCGTGTTTTCTTCTCAGCGCAATGATTTTTTTGTAAAAAGCGTGTAATTCATCATTAAAGCGCACTTCGTTATAAATGGATTCAGCTTCCTCAAACGGATTTGCCGTTTCAGGTTCAAAGTTAAATTCTTTCCACCAGAGGGGCTTTCTACAATCGGGGTCATCTGCTCCCCACATACCCATTTCGTCGCCTGCCCAAATTTGTGGCGCACCAGGCATTGTAAATTGAAATACAAGGAAGTTCTTCACCCTTAGATAAGTTTCCTCATCAGGTTTTTGGGTTTTGTAGAAAATATCGTCCATTGGCTTGGCGAGGTGCTTATATTTTCCTTTATTAAAAAAGGAGGTGAGCAGGCGTGGCGTATCGTGCGAGGCGCTCATCATCATTAGGCAATCAATGGTTTGGCGCTTCATTCCGTGGACTGATAGTTTCAGGTGTTCCGCCATATCCAGAGCGCCAGCATATTGCTCATTATGTCCAAAGAACGCGCGTGCAAAGCGGAATCCTTGGTAAAACATAATGGAATCAAAGATATCGCCTTTAAGATAAGGGCGCGGGTTCATCATCTTATCGGGCCAAGTTTCCCACCAGATTTCGCCTACCAGCAGCGCATCAGGCTTTACATGGCGCAAGCGTTGCCGAAATTTTCGCCAGAAATTCATTCCAATTTGGTCGGCAACATCAAGTCGGTAGCCGTCTACGCCTTTGCTCGGATCTCCGTCTGGTGCTAGCCAGCGTTGAGCCACTTTTAAAATATGCGATTTTAAACCTTCGTCCAAATCTCCTTCGTAGGGGAACCCACTCACTTTTTCAGAATATTGAATTTTTCTGAATTCGGGCATTTCTTTTACGCCAGACCAGCCCTGGTAGGTGAGTTCGGTACCTTCTTGGTCATTATCAAACTCAGAAATGTTGTACCAAGTTTTGTAAGGAGATTTATTTTTATTTTTAACTAAATCTTGCCATGCCCAAAATTCATTTCCTGTATGATTCCAAGAAAAATCAATGATGATATGCATATTGCGGGCGTGCACTTTTTCTACCAATTCTAGGAAAAGTAAATCGGCACTTGTCCACTGCCAAGTGCTTGGGTCGGCAGGATCTTCTTGAGCGATAATTGCTTTGTCGCCTTCAGGGTCGGGACCAAAATGAATGTCTACATGATGATAATATCTCGCGTCGTATTTGTGCAATGATGGCGAATCATTGATGGGATTTAAGTATAGAGCATTGATGCCCAAGTCTTCTAAATAATCTAATTTATCAATAATCCCTTGAATATCTCCTCCATATCTTCTGCCTTGCACTTGGTCATACCACTGTTGCATCAATAGTTTGTCGGGCGAATGCGGCGGATTGGCATACCAATCGCTAGTCCATGGCGTGATGCGCCAAGTTTCATCTAAATTACCTGGCCACGCACTTTTGATATTTTCAAGCTTAGGGTCGTTGCTGTGATCTGAATTATAAAATCGCTCCACAAGAATCTGATACCAAATGGCGTTTTTGGCCCATTCTGGGGGGGCATCATAGGCGGTATGTGGCGCTTTGGGGAGCATAGCTTTAAGGGTTTTGGTATTTTTCGATGGCGGTTTTAATTTTTTCAATTCGGTTGGCAGGGCTTGGGTGGGTGCTAGTAAATTCTGGCTGACGGTTTCCGCCTGAGGCCTCTTCTAAGACTTTCATTACTTCAATGAGTTCATAAGGGTTATAGCCTGCTTCTAGCATAAATCTCACGCCCAAATCATCGGCTTCTAGCTCATCGCCGCGCCCATATTTTAGATTAATCATATGGGCAATCATTTGCGCATATTGAGCCGAGTTTGCATCTCCACTGGCCACGCCTGCGGCGCCCGCTAGCCCTTGGGAGAGCTGTTGTTTTGCCATTTGTTCTGCACTGTGTCTTGCTACCACATGTCCAATTTCGTGCCCTAAAACACCCGCTATTTGCCCTTCGTTTTTTAATCTTTTAAGCAAACCTATGGTGATAAAAATTTGTCCGCCAGGTAGAGCAAAGGCATTTACCGTATTAGGGTCTGCAAGTACATGGAAATTAAATTGATATGGCGTTTTGTGTGCAGCACTGTTATTTACGATTTTATGCCCGAGTTGTTTAATAAATTCTTGCGTTCTAGCATCTTGTAGCAAGCCACCAGATTCTCTAATCATATAATCGCGCCCATCCAGTCCCAAACGAATTTCTTGCTCAGGGCTGATGTTTATGTGCTGCTTTTCTCCTGTGATTTCATTTACCGAGCTATTGGAGTAGTAGCGAAATAGGAAAAATAAAGCAATCCCGATGGCAATAATAATCCGAAAAGAGAATTTATTTGATTTCATTAGTATTTAAAATTTAGGAAGCAATTTAGTGTTTAAAATTTAGTTTTAATCAAATGCCACAGCAGCAGCCCCCAGCCCAAAATTATCAACATGCCGCCAATGGGTGTGATAGGTCCGAGAACACTGGTAGGAACCGAAATTTTCTCCGAAAATGCTAAAAAATAAATACTTACCG